>NZ_JBQKDO010000003.1:0-171713 GCF_052121795.1 Collinsella sp. LCP19S3_B7 | reverse complement strand
CGTGCCCCCTTCGTCGGTGATTTGTTGTTTAGTCGCTAGAAATCATATGACGGGGCGCGGGCCGTGTTCCGCTATGCGGTTGTCAATTTGCGAAAGAAATTATGCGTCACCAACCAAAAACTATTCGTTTTGGCGATGTCAAGCCGCAACCCATTGATTACAAACCAGTTGGTTGATCAATCGAGAAAGCAGCTCCCCATAGAAGGTTTACCTACCTCCCGCGCAGGGCCTTGAGCTTGGCCAGTGCCTCGGGGCTCAGGCGACTGCCCAGAGTCATCTTGATCTGCGGAGCCTCCTCTGCCTCGCGGACGTCGTTATCGATCTGTTTGATCTCGTCCACCAGCATGCGGCTCGAGATACGCGTAACGCCCTTGCCCATGACGACGGCTTGAATTGTGCCGTCACTCGACACCACGGAGCACGCGCGGCCTTCCTCGCGCGCCTCGATGCAGAGCTTTTGTACCACGGTATCGGCCGATACGCCCGTCGGCGAAAACTCGATGCGCACGCCGCGAGCCGGCAAGTTGGGACGCTCGCTAGAGATATTGCCTGCACCGTCAAACACAATTACGGCCTCGTAGCGGCCCTGGGCAAAGGCGGCAACGTCGTTGATAAGGGCGGTGCGCGCCATATCGTGAACGTCGCTGGAATACGGATCGTCGGAATGGTCGTACACGAGCTTTTCGTAGCGCGGCGTGCAGTGGATCACATTGTAGCCGTCGACCACCAGCAGCTCGGGCTTATTGGAGTGAACCGTCGAGACCGGGTCGGCGATAGCCTGCGCAAACGCATTGCCGCCCACGCCGTAGGTCGCGGCCGAGACAATCGGCTTGGCCGAGCCTTCGCCAAAGCGCTTGGCCTTAGACTTGGCGCGGTTCTTCTTGGACATGCGCTACTCCTCCCCCATGAGCTCGCCGGCGTTGCGACGTAGCCACTCAAAGCACAGTGCCGTCGTTGCCTGGGCAACGTTGAGGCTCTCGGTCATGCCACGCTGAGGAAGCTTGGTCAAAAAGTCGCATTTCTCGAGTACCAGGCGCGAGATGCCGTCGCCCTCGGAGCCCATGACAAGCGCCACGCGGCCCTCGAAGGGAGCATCCCAGCAACTGCCCTCGGCGTGCTCGGAGGCGCCGCCCACCCAAAAGCCAGCGGCCTTAAGATCGTCGAGTGCACGAGCGATATTGGGGACCTGTGCGATAGGCAGATGCATGACGGCGCCGGCTGAGGTCTTGTAGCTGCCCACGGTCACGCCGGCAGCGCGCTTGTTGGCAATAATGACGCCCGCGGCGCCTACAACCTCGGCGGAGCGCACGATGGCGCCAAAGTTACCGTCGTCGGTCACGTGGTCGAGCACCACGACAAGTGCCGGACCCTCGCCTGCACGGTCGAGGATATCGGCGACATCCGCATAAGGGAAGTTACCCACCTCGAGCGCAATGCCCTGGTGAGCGCCATGGCTCGACAGCGTATCGAGCTGCGCGCGTGGCACGTACTTAATGCGGACACCCGCGGCGTTGAGGTCATCGACCAGACGAGACAGGGCGGCATCGCGCTCCCCGCCCTCGGCAATGAGCGCGCACTTGATGGGAAAACCGGTGCGCAGCGCCTCGACGGCAGCACGACGGCCTTCGATAAACTCGCCCTTGGGAGCCTGGACAGCGTCGCGGTTGCGATCGCGCTGCGGACGCGCAGCTTGGGTGCGATCGCGCTGGCCCTTGGAAGCGGCAGCGCGGTCATTTCGGCGAATCGGACGCGAGCCAGAAGCGGCCTGCTTGCCGCCACGAGGCGCACGCTTGCGATTGTCGGCCATAGGACGGCCTCCTAAATACAACTATCAAACGAAACAAATAGACCGACCGCCCGAGGTGCGGCAGATTGCCTTGAAAGAAGAGGGCATAGACCTTGAAGTCATGCCCGACGATTGAAAGGCAAGGTGCCGTGGCTCGGGCGGTCGGGTGCTTGGGAAACCCGCGGGGGTTAGAGGGATTTGATACGGGTGCCGGCGGCGGTATCTTCAATCGTCAGGCCCAGGTCCTTGAGTTGATCGCGGATGGCGTCTGCCAAGTCCCAGTTCTTGGCGGCACGGGCCTCGGCGCGAGCCTCGAGAATCTTGGCAGCGGCCTCGTCCACGTCGTCACCAGTGTAGGCAACCAAGCCGGCGGCAACGCCCAAAAGGCCCAGCGGCAGCTCGACCTTGGGCTCGGGAAGCTCAACGCCAAACGTATCGAGCAGCTCGACCAGCGTATCGGCGGCAGCAAGAGCCGCGGCCTTGTCGGCAGCGTCGCCCGCCTGCTCCAGATACTGATTGCACTCGGTGACAAAACCAAAGACGGCGCCCATGGCACCGGCGGTGTTAAAGTCGTCGTCCATGCACTCCTTAAAGGTGGCACGGGTCTCGGCAGCCTTGGCGGCAAACGCCTCAGATGCTGCCTCATCGGCATCGGCCGTCGCATGGTTCGCGGCCCAGCGCAGGTTCTCGACCGTACCGGCGATACGCGTGAGCGAATTCTCGGCACCCTCCAGGCGCTCCCAGGAAAAGTCGAGCGGCGAGCGATAGCTCGTCTGCAGCATCAGCAGGCGCAGGGCGGCAGCGGAGTGCTGCTCGAGCACCTCGGCCAGCGTAAAGAAGTTACCAAGCGACTTGGACATCTTCTCGCCGTCGACCAGCAGCATGCCCGTGTGCATCCAGGTGTTGGAGAAGCCCTGGTGCCAGGCGCAGGCAGCCTGGGCGCACTCGTTCTCGTGATGCGGGAAGGCAAGGTCGGAGCCACCGCCGTGAATGTCGATCGGGGTACCCAGGTAGCGGTGCACCATGGCGGCGCACTCGGTGTGCCAGCCGGGACGGCCCTCGCCCCAGGGGCTCGGCCAGCTGGGCTCGCCGGGCTTGGCGGCCTTCCACAGGGCAAAGTCGAGCGGGTCGTTCTTGTCCTCGTTCTCCTCGATGCGCGCACCCACCATAAGGTCGTCGATGTTGCGGCCCGAGACCTGACCGTAGTTGGGATCGCTGCGCACGGAAAAGTACACGTCGCCGTTATCGGCGGCGTAAGCGTGGCCCTGCTCGATGAGCGCCTTGATCATGGCAATCATGGGGCCGATCTCCTTGGTGGCGCGGGGGCGCACATCGGGATCGAGCACGTTGGCAGCGCGCATGACGCCAATAAACTTATCCGAGAACTCCGTCGCGACCTCGGCGGCCGTACGGCCCTGCTCGTTGGCGCGCTTGATGATCTTGTCGTCGACATCGGTGAGGTTCTGGGCGAACGTGACCTCGTAGCCGCTCGCGATGAGCCAGCGTCGAATCACATCGAAGCTGATGAACGTGCGTGCGTTGCCGATGTGGATGTTGTCGTAAACCGTGGGGCCGCACACGTACATGCGGACCTTGCCGGGCTCGATGGGCTGGAACTCTTCCTTTTTATGGGTAGCGCTGTTGTAGATACGCATTCGTTACTCCTTAACGGTTTTCTGTAGCAGGCAGACGGCCCAGGCGCCAATTCCCTCGCCTTGACCTTCCCAACCGAGCTTTTCGGTCGTGGTGGCGGCGACGCCCACGTTTTCGACGTCAACGCCCAGGGCATGGGCCAAGTTGGCACGCATGGCATCGCGGTGCGGGGTGATCTTAGGCTGCTGGCAGGCAATGGTGCAGTCGGCATCGACAAACTCAAAGCCCAGCTCGCGCGCATAGTCCATTACGCGGGCAAGCAACACCATCGAGTCGGCACCCTCGTAGGCGGGGTCGGTGTCGGGGAACAGCTTGCCAATGTCTCCCCCGCGGCAGGCGCCCAGAATAGCGTCGGCCAGCGCGTGCGCGAGCACATCGGCATCCGAGTGGCCCAGCAGGCCGCGCTCGTAGGGAATGTCGACCCCGCCGATGATACATCGACGCCCCTCCACCAAACGGTGGACGTCGTAGCCGTGGCCAATGCGCAGGTTACTGAACATGGGGAAGGTCCTCTCTCTCGGCCATCCGCCCGAGCAAAATCGCGGTTACGGGACGCAAGTCCTCGGGCACCGTCACCTTAAGGTTGTCGCGCGGGCTCTGGACGCAGTGGACGCGCCCACCCATGCGCTCGACCAGTGACGAATCGTCCGTACCGATAAAGCCCTCGGCAATCGCCGCGGCATGGGCGCGTTTCATGGCGTCGACACTAAAGATCTGCGGCGTCTGCGCGGCCCAATAGAGTTCGCGTGGCGGCGTCTCGACGATGTTGTCCCCATCGACGATCTTGAGCGTGTCGATCGCGGGCTGGCCACACACGACACCGTCGAGCGAGCGGTCACTCACGAGCACGTCGATAGCGTGATCGATGGCCTCGGTAGTAATGAGCGGACGAGCGCCGTCGTGAATGGCGACGTATTCAAAGCCTGCCGGCACCGCATGCACGCCGGCACGAGTGGAGTCCTGGCGAGTATCGCCGGCATCGGCGAAGCTGATGGGCGTGTCATACGAATACGGGCTGATGGCCAGGCGGCGCATCTCGGCACGACGCTCGGCAGGGCAAACCACGACGATATGGCCGACCTTATCGCTACGGTCAAACGCGCGGATGGACCAGCTCATAAGCGGACGGCCCGCTACATTGACGAGCTGCTTGCCACCGGGATTACCAAAGCGCTGGCCGCTGCCACCGGCAACGACCACGGCGCATACGGGCGCCATTATGCGTTCCCCTGTTTGGTGCCCTTCATGCGGTACAGGGAGTCCGCAAGAATGGCAGGGTTGTTAACGCCAAAGTCGCCCAGGCGCTCCGGATCCTTGCTGATGTCGTCCATGAGCTCCTGCAGCGAGCCATACTCGTCGACGATCTTCTCGGCCACGCCGTCGCGCACGACGGACACGCGCGAAAGCGTGCGCAGGCCCAGCGGCGTCATGACGGAGTCCTCGTCCAGGTCGTCGTAACCCAGAACCGCCGCCACATGCTGCGGGTCGGACAAGTCCTTGGGCGTCATACGGCTAAGCTCGGCACGGATCTTCTCGGCGTTTATCTCGGAGGAATCGCTTGCGTAGTCGCGAATCATCAAGTCGTACTCGGTATCCATGCTGGAGCCGGCGAGCTGCTCGAGCTGCATCTGCACGAGCTTGCCCTGGTTGCCCAGCTTGACAATGCAATCCTTAAGCTCGGTCTTTGCCTGCTGCATGATCTCGAAACTCGAGAAAATGCCGGTGATGTCGGCGAGCGTGACGTAGTCGTCCAGCTCGAGGGCCGTCAGACGCAGCAGGGAGCGGTCGAGCGACTGACGGGTGGTCTGAAGCGTAGCGACGAGCTGGTTGACCGAGCTCATGATGGTGGTGACGGGCTGAATCTCATAGCTCTTGCCGTGCACATACACGTTGACGACGGCACGACGGGCCGAGACCGAGATCACGATGGCGTCGGTGAGCACCGACATGCGAGCGGCAGTACGGTGACGCATGCCCGTCTCGCTCGTGGCGAGCGAGGGGTCGGGATTGAGGTGGAAATTGGCGCGCAGGATCTGGGTAAGGTCGCCGTCGATGACGATGGCGCCGTCCATCTTGGAAAGCTCGAACAGGCGGTTCGAGGTAAACGAAATGTTGAGCGGGAAGCCGTCGTTACCGGCAGCGAGCACGTTTTCGGTGTCGCCGACGCAGATAAGGGCACCCAGGTGACCGGCGATGATCATGTCAAGGGCGGTGCGGATCGGCTGGCCAGGTGCCGTCAGGCGGATGGCCTGTTCCATACGCTTTTGCAGCTCGTTCTTATCCAAGGCATCGCTCCCATCGTATACGCTCCATAAACGTCAATAAGTTTCTCACGGTTTGCCCCTGTGACGCCCGCAAATTCCGATGCTTACAGAATGAGCGAACACCGCTTAGGTAGCTCATTTGGGACGGGGCTCTTTTGGCTGCTCATGTGGTAGCATCGGGTCTCATATAAATGAGGGAGTAGTCGTGTAATCGGGTTCGCCCGCAGAGAGGGGGCCAGACTATGGGACTCGCAGAGCTCGTGTTGCTCGCCGTTGGCCTTTCGATGGACGCCTTTGCCGTTTCCATCTGCAAGGGTCTCGGCATGAAAAAGATCAACCTTAAAGTCGCCGTTGTGCTCGGCCTTTTCTTTGGCGGCTTTCAGGCCGGCATGCCCGTAATCGGTTGGGCACTCGGCAGCCAGTTCATGGGCATCATCGGTCCCATAGACCATTGGATCGCCTTTATCCTTTTGGCCTTTATCGGCGGCAAGATGCTGTGGGAAACCTTTACCGAAGACGAGGATGAGGACGAAGGCGACGGCAAGGATGCCGAAAAGATCGACCTGGGCGAGTACCTAATCCTTGCCATCGCCACCTCGATTGACGCGCTCGCCGTGGGCATCTCGTTTGCCGCGCTCTCGGTCGATATCGTGCCCTCTGTATCACTTATCGGCGTCACAACGTTTATCTTCTCCGTCGCCGGCGTAGCGATCGGCCACACCTTTGGCGCGCGCTACGAAAAACCCGCCACCATCGTGGGTGGCGTCGTACTCGTCCTCATCGGGCTTAAGATCCTACTTGAGCACCTTGGGATCCTCGCACTGTGACGAATAACGGCCGCCCGGCATTACGCCAGGCGGCCGTTTTCATAGCCAGCCGTTTTAGAGCGGCTTAACCAAGGCGACCTTTACGCGGCAAGGCGCTTGAGGACGTCGATGAGCAGCTCGTAGAAGCGCTCGGCAGAAGCGAGCTCCATGCTCTCGTCCGGGGTGTGGACATCGGAGAGCGTCGGGCCCACGGCGATGGCGTCCAGGCCGTGCAGGGCCTCGGCAAACAGGCCGCACTCAAGGCCGGCGTGAATGGACTCGATGCGCAGCTCGGATCCAAAGAGCTCGCGATAGCTCTCGATAAAGACGTCGCGGACCGGCGAATGCTCGGCATAGCTCCAGCCGGGATACTCGAACTCAAACTTGGCGTCGAAGCCCAAGATATCGGCCAGCGTCTGCAGGCGGTCCTTGAACTCGTTCTGCAGCGAGGTGATCGAGGAGCGCGGGGACAGCATAATCTTGACCTCGTCGTCAGAAGTGGCAACCACACCGATGTTGGAGGAAACCTCGACGGAGCCGTCGGTAGCAACGTTGCGGCGGATCACGCCATTGGGGGCAAGACGCAGGGCGCGGATGAGGGCAAGCGCGGACTTCTCGTCCATGGCCTCGACCTCGGCGTCGTCGGCAATCTCGACAGTGCAGGTAAAGCCGGGGTCGAAGACCTCGAGCTCGGCAGTGACGTCGGCGATAATGCCCTTTGCGATCTGGGCCGCGGCCTCGGCGGCAGCGTGGTCGGCGTAGACCAGAACAGCCTTGCACTCACGGTTGATGGCGTTGTCCTTGGTGCCGCCGTTAAAGCTAACGATGGCGGGCTCGCCGGCAACCATCAGGCGGTCAATGATGCGGGCCATGATGAGGTTGCCGTTGCCGCGCTCCAGGTGGATATCGCTGCCGGAGTGACCGCCCAGCAGGCCGGAGATGTCGAACGTGAGGGTGCTACCGGTCTTGTGCTCGCGCGCGATCGGGCAGGTGTAGGTAACGACGACGCCGCCGGCGCAGCTGACGGTGGCAACGCCCTCTTCCTCGGAGTCAAGGTTGATCATGGTGCGGGCGCTAATCTGAGACTTGTCGAGCGTCTCGGCGCCGACCAGGCCAGTCTCCTCGTCGGTGGTGAATACGCACTCGAGGGCGGGGTGAACGATCGAATCGTCATCGAGAACAGTGAGCATCAGAGCGACGGCGATACCGTTGTCGGCGCCCAGCGTGGTGCCGTTAGCGGTGAGAACGCCGTCCTTGACGAGCAGGTCGATACCATCGGTCGTAAAGTCGTGCTCAACGGAGCCCAGCTTGTCGCACACCATATCGATGTGGCCCTGCAGCATTACGGTCGGGGCATTCTCGGCACCGGCAGATGCGGGCTTGCGAATGATGACGTTGTAGACCTCGTCCTGGTACACATCGAGGCCGCGCTCCTTGGCAAACGCAACCAGGAAATCGCTGATGCCCTTCTCGTTGCCAGACCCACGGGGGATCGCGCTGACCTCCTCAAAGAAATGGAACAGCTGGGCGGGCTCATAGCCGGTGATCTTGTAGTCCATGGTGCCTCCTTGGCGCAACTGGTTAGACAATAAGACATGCGCCTTGTATATTCCCAGACTTCGTTTGCATAAACCAGTCGAAAACGCCGAGCGCTCTCGCATCATCGGCTAACGGCGGAGAAACGCCACTTTATTAAGATAAAGCAGGTAGACGCACCGCGCCGAAGGGACGTTGGACCCTTTAACCAACCTCAATGCTCGATCAACGCTTATGCATACACCGTTGGTATGTTTAATGAGATTTACTTTGAACGAGGGGCCTTTCCAACAGAAAAAAGGGCGCTCCTTTGGAACGCCCTCGTGGACACAAGGTTTTGTTACGCCCTACAGCGCGCCGGAACCGGCTTGCATCATGCCGCCGGGGCCCGAGCTTACGCCACTGCTCACAGGCGCGGCGTTTCCGGTGTGCGGCGCTTCCGGAGCGGTATCGCCCCCAAGCGCACCTGCCGGACGCGGCGCTGGGATCTCGCCCGTACCGTGGCTAAAGACGAACTTGCCGTCGGCCACGTCGCACAGGACGGTATCGCCGCTGCCCCACTCGCCGGCCAGCAGCTCCTCGGACAGCGGATCCTCGATGAGCTTTTGGATGGCGCGGCGCAGCGGACGTGCGCCGTTGGTGAGGTCGGTACCCTCGGCTACGATCTTGTCGTAGGCCGCATCGGTGAGTTTGATGTTCATGCCGTTGGCAATCAGGCGCTGGCGCAGGTCGTCCACCAGCAGGTGAGCGATCTTGGTCAGGTTCTCGCCCGAAAGCTTCTGAAACACCACGATGTCATCGATACGGTTGAGCAGCTCGGGGCGGAACAGGCGCTTGAGTTCGCCCATCGCACGGCCCTTAATCTCGCTCGAGGTAAGACCCTGCTCACCGGTGGTGCCAAAGCCAACGCTCGCATCCTGCGCAATCTCGCGGGCGCCCACGTTGGACGTCATGATGATCACGGTGTTGCGGAAATCGACCGTCTTGCCCTGGCTGTCGGTCAGGCGACCCTCCTCAAGCACCTGCAGCAAGATGTTGAAGATATCGGGGTGCGCCTTCTCGATCTCGTCGAACAGCACGACCGAGTACGGGTGACGGCGAACGGCCTTGGTGAGCTGACCGCCCTCGTCGTGGCCCACGTAGCCCGGGGGGCTACCGATAAGCTTGGAGACCTCGAACTCGCTGCCAAACTCCGACATGTCGAAGCTGATAAGCGCGTCCTTGCTGCCAAAGAGGTACTCGGCGAGCGTCTTGGCGAGCTCGGTCTTGCCTGTGCCGGTAGGACCCAAGAAGATGAAGCTGCCGCCGGGACGACGCGGGTCCTTGAGCGGCGAGCGGCTGCGGCGCACTGCCTTGGCCACGGCCTCGACAGCTTCATCCTGGCCGATAATGCGGGTCTTGAGCACGCTTTCGGTCTGCAACAGACGACGGCTTTCGCTCTCGGTGAGCGAAGACACCGGCACGCCCGAGGTCACGGACACGATGTCGGCAACCTGGGCGACATCGATGGTGAGCGGGCTGGCGTCGAGCTCGGCCGTCCAAGCTGCCTTGGCCTCGGCGAGCTCAATCTCGGCAGCCTTCTGCTGCTCGGTAATCTCGGCGGCCTTGTTCATGTCGTCGCCCTCGGTGGCCTCCTGCGCGGCAGCCTTGAGCTCCTCCACGCGATGCTCGGCCTCGCGCACCGGCTCAGGCGCACGGTTGGCGGCAATGCGGGCGCGGGCGCCGGCCTCGTCGATGAGGTCGATGGCCTTATCGGGCAGGAAGCGATCCTGGATGTAGCGGTTGGAGAGGTTCGCGGCAGCCTCGATGGCACCCTGCGTATAGCGCACGTGGTGGTGCTCCTCGTAGCGTGGCTTGAGCGCGGTCAGGATCTTGACCGTGTCCTCGACGCTTGGCTCCTCAACATCGATGGTCTGGAAGCGGCGCTCGAAGGCCGGGTCCTTGGTGAGGTACTTGCGGAACTCCTCGGCCGTGGTGGCACCGATGATCTGGAAAGCGCCGCGCGCGAGCACGGGCTTGAGCATGGAGCTTGCATCGATGGATCCCTCGGCAGAACCGGCACCGATGATGGTGTGCATCTCGTCGATAAACAGGATGACGTCGTCGGCTTCGGTTGCCTCCTGGATTACGTTCTTGAGACGCTCCTCAAACTCACCGCGATATTTGGCGCCCGCGACAAGACCCGGCAGGTCGAGCGTCCAGATGTTCTGGTTCATAAGGTTCTCGGGCACGTTGCCGGCAGCGATCTGCTGCGCTAGGCCCTCGACGATGGCCGTCTTGCCCACGCCGGGGTCACCCAAGATAAGCGGGTTGTTCTTGGTGCGGCGCGAAAGGATCTCCATCATGCGCTGGACTTCCTTTTCGCGACCGATCACCGGGTCGAGCTCGCCGTCGCGCGCCTTCTGCGTAAGGTTGGTGGCGAACTGCTTGAGCGTGTCGGTGCCGCTCCCCTTTTGCTGCGAGGCGTCCGAGCCGCTAAAGAACGGCAGGCCTGTACCGGGACGCCCGGCACCGGCACCGGCGAGCGGGCGCTTCTTGTCTTGATCCTTGGCGGTAAGCTTCTCGATGGCTTTTTTAATGGAAGCGGACGAAACACCCAGGCGCATGAGAATGTCCATGGCCATGCCGTTGCCCTCTTCGACGATACCGATGAGCAGGTGCTCGGTCGACACATAGGTCTGGTTGTTCTCGCGCGCCACGCGGAAGGAACGCTCCATCACGCTGATGACGAGCGGCGTAAAGGCGAGCTTAGCGGCCTCGGTCTCCTCGCTGGGCTCGGGAACGGTGGTCTGGACCTCCCTGAGCGTGTCCATGATGTCATCGTAGGAGATATCGAGTGAGCGCAGTGCCTCGGCGGCAATGCCCTCGTCCTCCTTGGCGAGCGCGAGCAGCAGATGCTCGGTACCCACCTTATTTGAGTGAAGATCGAGCGCCTCCTGCTTGGCCATGGACATGACCTTGCGCGCGCGATCGGTAAAACGGTCCAACATGCTAGTTCCTCTTAGACGAGCTAGTTTTTCAAACGCAAAGCGCCACTCGTGGCGGCGCTTTGGTCTCTTTACCCATATGGAGTATATGTTAACCGCTGTGGCCTTTTCCGCGTGCAGCCATACGACAACGTCTACAAAAAAGGAATCGCCGGGTGCGGCGGGCGCTCTAGGTTAGAGGCTCTTGCCTAGCAGGCGGGCTCGGCGTCCATACTCTCGGCAACGTCATCGACGACATCGGCAACGGGAGCGCCCGGCATACGTACGAGCTCCATATGCTGCTCTTCAAAGACGGTTCCCATGGGGAAGGCGCGTCGGAAGATAAAGCGAGCAACCCCGGCGTGACCAGGAATTTAAAAGCGAAACCCTTGGCAAGGGGGCTGGCAACAAACCAGTCGCAGCACATGGCAAAAATGTAGGCAACGGGGAAGCCGAGCCACGCGGCGGCAATGGCCTCGCCGTTGATGGCCCCATGCTGCAGGGCAACGTTGTAGATGCTCATCCAGAGCACCATGCAAAAGCACATGATAAAGGTAAACAGCAGGCTCTCTCGTTTATTGATAGGCATATAGGGCAAAATCCTTTCTGTGTTACGCCGCGGTGCACAACAAAAACGGGCGGGCGAGATGGAGCTACTGGGACTTCATCTCGCCCGCCCGTGGTACGTGCGTCTGCGACTACTTATGTGGTGGAACTACCCTAACACGAACAGCACACGCTTCGTAAGCGTTGAGTTTATGAAGATGCAGGGCACCAATAATCCCCCGACCCCATAAGTTGCGGTGGAATACGAAGTGCCAACCAGAGCAACGTCGCAGGTTGAGCATAAGTCAGCGAGCGGGCTGCATTTGAGACAAGGTGACGTGAAACGAAAGGGCGCTGACCTTTCGGTCGCGCCCTTGAAGTTGAACGTCAGATTGTACAGGTGCGGCCCGCACAGCGTCGAGCCGTTACGCGGTTCGTAGAACCGCGTAACTAGTTAGTACATCTTTGCGCCGGCGGGAATGGAAGCGTCGAGCTGGATCAGGTTGAGGCGCTCCTCGCCCTCCTCCTCGTGGATGGCACTGATGAGCATGCCGCAGCTGGGGATGCCCATCATCTTGCGCGGAGGCAGGTTGGTGATGGCAAGCAGGGTCTTGCCGACCAGGTCCTCGGGCTCATAGTATTCGTGGATGCCGGAGAGGATGGTGCGGTCGGCACCGGTACCGTCGTCGAGCGTAAAGATCAGCAGCTTCTTGGACTTCTTGACGGCCTCGCATGCCTTGACCTTCACAGCGCGGAAATCGCTCTTGGAGAAGGTATCGAAGTCGACGAACTCCTCAAACAGCGGCTCAACGGCGATCTTGGAGTAATCGAGCGTGGGCTTGAGCGACTTAACGAACGGGCTCGCGGCGTTGCCAGCCTCGGCAGCCTTGGCGGCAGCGGCACCGGACTGGAAACCCTTCTCGGGCTTCATGTGCGGGAACAGCAGGACATCGCGGATAGAAGCCTGGTTGGTGAGCAGCATGACCACGCGGTCGATACCGATGCCAATGCCGCCCGCGGGAGGCATACCGTACTCGAGGGCGCGCACGTAGTCCTCGTCATACTCCATGGCCTCATCGTCGCCGCCGGCCTTCTCGGCCATCTGGGCGGCAAAGCGCTCAGCCTGGTCGACCGGGTCGTTGAGCTCGGAGAATGCGTTGGCGTACTCGTGGCCGGCGATGACCAGCTCAAAGCGGTGGGTCAGACGCGGATCGTCCTCAAAACGCTTGGCGAGCGGGCTGACCTCGATGGGGTAATCGCACACGAAGGTCGGGTTGACGATGGTGTCCTCGCCCAGCTCATCGTAAATCTCGGCGATGATCTTGCCTGCAGTCCACTCGGGCTTGATCTCCAGGCCCTTCTCGCGCGCGGCGGCAGCAAGCTCCTCGACAGGCGTGTCGATGGTGACCTTCTTGCCGAGCACGTCAGAGACAATATCAGTCATGGGACGACTTGCCCACTCACCGGACAGATCGATGGTCTGGCCCTGGTACTCGATGACCTCGGGGTTGCCGATGGCCTTGTTGGCAGCCTTGATGACGCCCTGGGCGAGCGCCTTCATGCCCTCGAGATCGGAGAAGGCACGGTAGGCCTCCATCGTGGTGAACTCGGGGTTGTGGGTGAGGTCCATGCCCTCGTTACGGAAGATACGACCGATCTCGAAGACGCGCTCAAAGCCACCGACGATGCAGCGCTTGAGGTGCAGCTCGGTAGCAATGCGCAGGTAGCACTCCTGATCGAGAGCGTTAAAGTGCGTGATGAACGGCTTAGCCGTAGCGCCACCCTGAATGGTCTGCAGGATGGGGGTCTCGACCTCCATGTAGCCGTCGGACTCCATAAAGCGACGGAAGGTGGAGAGGATCTGCGAGCGCTTGCGGAAGGTCTCGCGAACATCGTCGTTGGCGATCAGGTCGACGTAGCGCTGACGATAGCGGGTCTCCTTGTCGGAGAGACCGTGGAACTTCTCGGGCAGCGGGCGAACGGCCTTGGAGAGCAGGGTCGCGCTCTTAGGGGCGACGGAGAGCTGGCCGCGCTGAGTACGCACAACCACACCGGTCACACCCAGGATATCGCCAAGGTCGAGGGCCTTGAGCGTATTCCAGGCTGCCTCATCCATGTCGTTGATGCGGCAGAACAGCTGAATCTCGGCCGTTGCGTCGCGCACGACGATGAACATGATCTTGCCCTGACCACGCTTGGCGACCACGCGGCCGCCGATCTTCACGACGTCCTCGGTGTCTTCGCCATCGGCAAGATCGGCATACTTAGCCTCGATGTCGGCAACGTAGTCCTCGATCTCGGAGTGCTCGGGATAGGGGTTCTGGCCCGCCTCGAACAGGGCGGCGCGCTTGGCCAGGCGCGTGGCGCGCTCGTCGTTGAGCGTCGATGCCTGCTCGGCGGCGTTTTGGTTCTCTGCCATAAGTTAGCTCCTCAAACTAAAACGCTCCCCAGGATTCGGTCCCAGGGAGCGAAAACATACCTTTACGCGGGACCGTGGTCTAGCGTGCGATCTTGGCGATGGTGTAGACGCGAGTCTTGCCGGAAGGCGTAACGACCTCGACGGAGTCGCCCTCGCCGTGGCCGATGATGGCGTGGCCGACCGGGGACTCGTTGGAGATCTTGTGCTCGAGCGAGTTGGTCTCGGTGGTACCGACGAGCGTGACTTCCATGACCTCACCGTTGGGATCAATCAGCGAAACGGTGGAACCGATGGAGACGGTCAGATCGCCCGTGGTGGCAGCAACCTGAGCGTTGGCGAGAATAGCCTGAATCTCGGCAATGCGAGCAGCATTCTGAGCCTGCTTGTCCTTGGCGGCATCGTACTCGGAGTTCTCCGAAAGGTCGCCAAACGCGCGGGCTTCCTTGATGTCCTCGACGATCTCCTTGGCGTAATCGCCCTCACGCCAAGCGAGCTCCTCGACGAGCTTCTGGCGGCCCTCAGCGGTCAGTACGATCTGGCTTGCGTCCATACGGATATCTCCCCAACTATGATGTAACAATCAACTGTCAACATAACGAAAAAGACCGGCTAGCCTGCGGGCAAGCCGGTCAGGTGCTCACCCCAAAGGGATGGGACTACTCTGCGTCCGCGTCGCCGTCCTCTGCCTTCTTTTTCTTGGCGGCGGCGAGCTGGGCCTCGAGCTCTGCGATCTTCTTGTCCTCCTCGGACTCCTCGACCACAACGTCCTCGGCCTGCTTGGTCTCGTCCTTATCGTCGCCCTCCATACCCTCGCGGATATTCTTGACGGTAGAGCCGAGGGACTTGCCGAGCTTCGGCAGGTTCTTGGGCCCGAAGATAATCAGGACAACGACGAGAATAATGATGAGCTCAGGAGCCCTCAGTCCAAACATGTAGACCTCCACAAAACAGCGAGACAAGCTCGAATGAGTATACCGCGGGTATCGCGGTATCACAACAATAGCTAAAAAAAGGGACCGCAAGAAGCGGTCCCTCCTCATGCTCTGGTCGGGTTGACTGGATTTGAACCAGCGACCCCTGCGTCCCGAACGCAGTGCTCTACCAAACTGAGCCACAACCCGTTAGCTCGACTATAGTAACAAAGTTTTTCGCCGCGTGCTAGAGAAATTATTATTTCTTTGGCGCGTCGATTTGTACCGTGTTGGGAATAAGCTCAGTCGCGCAGGACCACCAGCCATTTTGCTGGGCGGCGTCGACAAGCCTTTCGGCCGTGGCGGCGGTGTCGCAAATGGCAAACGAGCAGGCACCCGACCCGCACACGTCCACGGCAACGGTTCCCTCCTGTTCGCTCAGCCAGTCGAGAACCGCCTGGATCTGCGGCTCCATCAAAGAAGAAATGACGCCCAAGTTGTTATGGATGAGCGAATACGCCATCTTCGCATCACTCACGCGAAGAGCCGATGCAATGGCACCGGGCGCAGTCGCGGGCACCGGGGCCTCGTCAAAACGTCGATAGGCCTCAATTGTCGAAACGCTCGCCTCCCGCGGCTTGACCAGCACAACGGGCGTCACAGGAAGCGCGGGGTACTCAGTTGCCAGAACGTCTCCCCCACCCACGTAGAATGCGGGGCTCGTATGCAAAAAGAACGGCACGTCGGCGCCGATGCCACGCGCAATCTCATCCAGCGCAGGATCAGTGCGGTCGATGCCCCACAGCTCAGCCAGGGCAACGATAACCGCCGCGGCATCCGTCGAGGGGCCGCCCAGGCCGGCGCACAGCGGGATGCGCTTCTCAATCGTCACGCACACGTTTGCCTCGCGCCCGAAATGATCGGCCATGGCGACGGCGGCGCGGTAGGCAGTATTCTTTTGCATGGGAAAATCTGATGCCGGAACCGTCTGGACGGTCAACGCCTGCGCCGGCGTGACCGTCACGGTATCGGCTAGGCCGACAGCTGCCATCAGGGAATCGACTTTGTGGTAGCCGCGGGTATCGCGCTCGGTATGAACCCCCAGGTAGAGGTTAATCTTTGCCGGCGCAGTAAGGATGAGGGACCGATCGGTCACCGTTAATGCTCCTCGAGCTGGTTGCCGAGCGGAGTAAAGATGTGCTCGCCGCTCTCGGGGTCGAACAGTTCAACCTGACCGGTAAGGACGTCGATGTACTGGTAGGACTGACGCGACTTGCGGCCGCGGCGCTCGTCAACCTCGACGATAAAGACAGCCGGGTGGACGCTCTTGATGGTACCCATGCGCTCGACAACGCGGGTACGGCCCATGTTGGCCTTCACCTTGACGCGATCGCCCACCATATCGGTCAGCTTCTCGTGGATGTCGTCGACGTAATTGACTTCCATCTCTTCCATGAACAGGGCCTCCAGAAGGTGCAATTCAAAAAGGGGATAATACCCCTAAGATAGACAAAACTCTAATACTATAGCACCCTGTTACAACCCCACGCAAGTAGCTAATTAGGCTACTTACAGATTGTCGGTATCGAGGACAATGGTGAACGGGCCGTCGTTGACCAGGTCGACTTTCATGTCGGCGCCAAAGATGCCGTGCGCCACGTGGTCGACGTCCTGGGCGACGAGCGTCAGAAAGTACTCGTAAAGCTCGTTGGCGACATCGGGCGCGCCAGCATCCGTAAACGACGGACGACGGCCGTGGCGGCAATCGGCAAACAGCGTAAACTGCGACACCACGAGCACCTCGCCGTCGACATCGGCAAGCGCCAAGTTAGTCTTGCCGTTCTCGTCCTCGTTGATTCGCAGCCCGCGGAGCTTGCCCCATAGTTTATCGGCCTCGGCACGCGTATCGCCATGGCCCACACCCAGCAATACCAGATAGCCGCGCCCAATGCGGCCCACGCACTCGCCGTCGACCGTCACACCGGCGTTGAGCACGCGCTGCACCACCGCACGCACGGCCTACTCCTCGCCCGTGAGTTTGGCGGACAGGTGCTCAAGTGCATGGAAACGATGGCTGATGGCGTTCTTCTCGTCCGCTGTGAGCTCGGCCATAGTCTTGCCCGGCGTATCGACCGGCAGGAACAGCGGGTCGTAGCCAAAGCCGTGGTCGCCGCGGCCCTCGTGTGCGATAACGCCCTCGCAGGCGCCCTCGCCATAGGTGACCAGGCCGTCTTGGTCGATGAGCGCAACGACACTCATAAAGCGTGCGGTGCGATCCTCGTCTGCCACGCCTTCCAGATTAACGAGAAGTTTGGCATTGTTGGCGGCATCATCGCCGTGTACGCCCGCATAACGCGCGCTATACACACCCGGCTCGCCGTCCAGCGCGTCGACGACCAAGCCGGAATCGTCGGCGATGGCCATAAGGCCCGTCTCCTCGACCGCAGCCTGCGCCTTGATGATGGCGTTCTCCAAAAACGTCGTGCCGTTTTCCTCGGGGTCCTCAAAATCGCCCAGCTGGCCGAGCGCCACAAAGCGCACCTCGGGCATGACCTTGCCCAAAATGGCCTCGATCTCGGTGAGCTTATGGGCGTTACCCGTGGCCACAACAATGGTCGCCGCCGGGTCGAGGGTGTCGATGTCAATCTTCTCAAGTGCCATAGCTGGCCTCCTTGTCTCTTATAGCAATGCCGTGTAGAGGACGACGAGGGCCTCGGCCTCTCCCCTCTCAATCAACGGCAGTCTTATACTTCGGCGTTTTCGCAGATTAAACCTGCCAAAATCAACATCCCCTTTTGGCAGGTTAGGCGAGGGCTTGACGCTGAAGCTCGATGAGCTCGGCGATGCCCTTGTCGCCCAGATCGAGCAGGGCGTTGAGACGCTTGCGGTCGAAGGGCGCCTGCTCGCCGGTACCCTGGAGCTCGATCATCTCGCCGGAGTCGGTGGCGACGAGGTTCATGTCGACCTCGGCGTGGCTGTCCTCGGAATAATCCAAGTCGAGCAGGGTGTTGCCGTCGACGACGCCCATGGAAATAGCGGCAACCTGACCGGTAAGCGGAATGCGCTCGAGCTTGCCCGCCTCGACCCACATGGCAAGGGCGTCGTGCAGCGCCACCCAGGCGCCGGTGATGCTCGCCGTACGCGTGCCGCCATCGGCCTGGATCACATCGCAGTCAACGGTAACGGTGTACTCGCCGAGCGCCTTCATGTTGACGACGGTGCGCAGGCTGCGGCCGATCAAGCGCTCGATCTCCATGGAACGGCCCTTGCGGTTGGCATGTTCGCGCTTGCAGCGCTTGCCGGTCGACGCCGGCAGCATCGCATATTCCGCCGTTACCCAACCGGCCTTGGCGCCCTTGCGCCAGCCCGGAACGCCCTCCTCGATGGTGGCGGCGCACAGCACGCGCGTGTCGCCAAACTCTGCCAGGCACGAGCCGTGGGCGTGCTTCATGACGCCGCGGGTGAGCTTAACGGGACGCAGCTCGTTTGCGGCGCGGCCGTTGGCGCGGTTGACCTGCATATATTCCATGGAACTATCCTTTCGGCAAAAGAGTGGCGAAGACTCCGGCGACATTGCGTGCCTAACCGAGTTCATCGATATCGACATGCTCGATGCTTTTGAGCGGCTGGCCAAAGATAAAGCTGCCCGCCACCGCAAACTCGGCAATGTTGTCGGACGTGGTGGCAAAGCGATGCTGCGGCTCGGCGGTGTTGCCCGCCAGCTGCTCACGGCGCGTGAGGATATCGGTCAGCTCGCGGGTGGTCTCCTCGGCGGAGCTCACCACGCGCACCCCGGGCCCCAACGCATGACGGATGGGGCCCACCAGCAGCGGAAAGTGCGTACAGCCGAGCACCACGGTATCGATGCCACGATCGTGCAGTGGCTCGACTGTGGTGTTGACCAGCGCGCGAACGGCTGGCGTATCAAAAATATCCTCGTTCTCGAGCCACTGCTCCTGCAGATGCGCGCCCGAGGCGAGCTCGTGCTCGACAACCTCGACAAAGCTCGAGGCAGGGCAGCCATACACGTCCACGCCGGCATCCAAGTCCTGGATGGCGCGCGTGTAGGCGCCCGAGCGGATGGTGAGATTGGTGGCGAGCACGCCCACACGGCGCGTGCGGGTGCTGTTGATGGCGGCACGCGCGCCCGGCGCGATTACGCCAATCACGGGGACATCGAGCACCTGCTGGGCCAGGCGAAGCGCCGCTGCCGTCGCCGTATTGCAGGCGATGACCATGATCTTGACGTCGTGTCTCGAAAGCCAGCGCCCCGCCTGTAGCGCAAACGAGCGTACCTCGTCCTCGGTGCGGGTGCCGTAAGGGCAGCGCTTGGTATCGCCAAAGTAGTAGACGGACTCGTGCGGAAGCGCCGTCGCAATCGCGCGCGCAACCGTCAAGCCGCCCAGGCCCGAGTCGAACACGCCGATGGGGCGCGTATCACCGGCCAGATTCTCGATATCGGACATTACCTCACCAGATTCTCTCTCGAAAAGATATGGCCAAGCGTAACGGCACTGCGCTATGAACGGGCCGCGACGAGCAGCTCCGCCGTCGCCGCCCAGCCGTCAACGATCCTGCCGCGCGTGACAAAGGCGTTATCGCAGGACGCAAGAAACTCGGACGCGCCGGCGCTGGTCAGACCGTTCTCGACCAGGCAGAACGTGCCCACGTGGTCGGCCATGTAGAAATCAGACTCGGAATCGCCGAGTGCCAGCGTCTCGTCGCGCTCGATGCCCAGACGCTCGCAGAAACGCGCGACCGCCACGCCCTTGTCGAGACCCGACGGATTGATGTTAAAGGCACGACCGTCCTCGACGCGATCGAGCTCGAGGGTCGTCGGCTTGGACAGATGAGTCAAGTGGCCGTTGCAGGCCCAGACCAGACCGCAGCCGGCCTCGTCGAGGATGGCCTGCGCCTCGTCATCGGGAATATCGCCGCGCATGCCGACGGTGACCTCGCGGTACTTATAGCCAGTCGACATGTCGTTGTGGTACTCGATCTTGTGCGGCCAGCGAGCGAGAATCTTCTCGCACACGCCGGTCTGCTCAATCACCTGGTGCGGCGTAAGGCCGCAGGCGGGGTCGTAAGGCATGTCGCCGGTCAGATACTCCCAGTCGTTGGCCTTGAGGTCGTACATGACCAGGCCACCCATCTCGCCAATGTAGGAGTTGAGGCCGAGCACGCGGGCATCTTCGTGGATCATGGTGCGGTTGCGACCCGAGGTGGGAATTACCTGGATGCCAGCGCGGGCAAGCGCCACGACGGCCTCGACGAGCTTGGTCGAGGGATTGCCGTCGTTGTCGCGCAGCACGCACGAGCCGGGCGCGAGCATCGTGGCGTCCAGATCGGTAAAGACGTACTTGACCTTGGCAAGGCGCTCGCGCATCTCGCCCGAAAGCTCGGCAACGGTCGGCAGGGTGTTGTGGGACATGGTCACTCCATTTATTACGTAGAAAAGGCTTAATCTTGATACCGCGTTTTCCCTAAGGTGAACACGCTTGAGAGGCACTGCATCATCGGGCGTCGAGGATCCACAAACGCCATCCTAAAGGCAGCAGCGCTTAGGCGTCGTACGCCGCAAGGATGCGCTTGAGAACCGAGCCATCACGCTCGCAGGGCTCGGGTCCGTTCTTGCGCAGCATGCACTCCTCCTCGCCCTTGCCGGTCACGATAACCACAGCGGGGCGGTCGGTCTCGCGCACGGCCGTCTCGATAGCGGCGGGGCGGTCGCACACGATCTGCCAGCTATCGTTTCCCTGCGCCTGGACATTGCGCGCGATCTCGGCGCAGATGTCCTCGACGTCCTCGGGGCCCGGGTCGTCCTCGGTAATCACGATGCGATCGGCGTACTTGCCGGCAGCGATACCCATCGTAGTACGGCGATCGACACCCTTGCCTCCCGTTGCACCAAAGACAACCGCCAGCTCGCGCTCGGGATAGTTCTCTCGCAGGTCGCGCAAAAGCGTCTCGAGGCTCATGCCGTTGTGCGCATAGTCAACGACGCCCAAAATCTTGCCCGATGCAGACGGATAGAGCTCCATGCGACCGGGAACAAAGACGCCCTCAAAGCCATGGATGATGCCCTCTTCGGAAATGCCGAGGGCCTCGGCGCAGGCAATGGCGGCAAGCGCATTGGACACATTGAACTTGACGGGCGTGGGGATCACGATGTCACGCGTAAAGCGCGGCGTGCGGACCGTGGCGATCACGCCGCAATCGCCGTTGCGAATCGCCAACGCGCGCACGTCGGCGCGTCCATCGGCCAGCGAGAACGTCACCGTGCGCTCGCAGCGGGACGCCGCCTCGAGCACGCGGTCGACGTGGTCCATATCGAGGTTGACCACGGCAAAGCGGCTCTGCGAAAAAATCTTGAGCTTGCTGGCAAAGTAATCCTCGAGCGTGGGGTGCTCGATCGGCGAGATATGGTCCTCACCGATATTGGTAAAGGCGCCCACTTCAAAGTCAATCTTGCCCGTACGCTCGTATTTGAGGCCCTGACTCGACGCCTCCATGACCAGCCACGGAGCGCCCGCCTCGGCGGCATGTGCGATACGCGACTGCAAAAGGAAGGACTCGGGGGTCGTTAGCTTAGAAGGACCGGCCTCGATACCGTCATCGAACTCGATACCCGTGTTGAGGGCTGGTCGATGACGGCCCGTGAGCTTAGCCTCGTTGGCAAGAATGCCACGCAGATAAAAGCTGCAGGTCGACTTGCCCTTGGTGCCCGTAAAAGCGCAGACCTTCACCTTGCCCGAGGGATGACCGTAATAGGCGTCCGCCACCACAGCGAGCGTACGGCGGATATCGTTGACGATCACAGCGGGAATATCGACGTCGTAATCGACCTCGGACACGTACGCCACGGCGCCTTCGGCAATCGCCGAGACCAGATACTCGGGCTTGAACGCACGGCCCTTGCAGACAAACAATGTGCCCGGACGTACCTGGCGCGAGTCGTCGGTCGCAAACTCGATGCGCTGGTCGCAAAGAGTATCCGGCTTGGAAACAACAAGGGCCTCGGCCTCGAGCAGCTCCACATAGCGCATCAAAGCCAGCTTCTCCTTCGTCGTACCCGACATATAACGACCTTTCTCGCTAAACCTAACCTTAAAAGAGCAAAAACCGTCCCAGATGAATCCGGTCGCGCCCCTGTATTATCAACCATCCTAATATGCCACCTGACCTTGCGAGTGTCTCAGCACCCTAAAAACTTGCAAGGACCAGCGCACGGTTAATTCGAAATAACAAAACCCCCGCCCTACAAATGCGCGCGATGCGGGGATGACCAGTGAGTTTGTCATGCTCTACAAGGACACGTCGCTGCTTTCGAGCGTCGGCGTTATGGAACTCATGCTGTTCTCCAAAAACCTCACGACCACCACGGGCAACATCACACCCTATATTTGCGCCGCACCCTACTAGCTGGTTGTGACGATTCCGCTCATCCACGTCGTCGCCAAGGTAGAGCACCGCCTTGCCAAGCGCGGCAAGCGCTAGCCCCTCTCGCGCTCTCGCACACAGCAATCGTCGCAGTCACGGCCCGCCGCTTCACCCAACGTGCGGGCCGTGGTTTTTCGGTCCCCTCGGCGCTTATGCCCCATCACGAAGCAAAAGATTGGCATGATAGTAAGGATTGATTGATATCGACTGCTGCAAACCTTGCGGCAGCGCACCTAAGCCGTCAGCAGAAAGGATCTTGCATGTGCGGTTTTGTCGGTTTTACCGGTACAGATGAACAGAGTGAGCTGGTTCTCACGGCCATGATGAATCGCATCATCCATCGCGGGCCGGATATGGGTGGCCAGCACATCGTCGATAACGTCGCCCTCGGCTTCCGCCGTCTTTCGATTCTCGACCTTTCCGAGGCTGGCGCTCAGCCCATGTCGAGCGATGACGGCAAGGTCACCATCGTCTTCAACGGCGAGATCTACAACTTCCAGGAGCTTCGCGCCGAGCTCGAGGCTGCCGGCTACGTCTTCCACTGCAACGCCGACACCGAGGTCCTGGTGCACGGCTACGAGGCGTGGGGCGAGGACCTGGTCAACCGCCTGCGCGGCATGTATGCGTTCGTGATTCACGACCAGAACAGGAACAAGCTCTTCGGCGCCCGTGACATCTTTGGCATCAAGCCGTTCTATTACTACCGGGCCTCCGACGGCTCGCTGCTGTTTGGCTCCGAGATCAAGAGTTTCCTGGACCACCCCAAGTTTGAGAAGGCCGTCAACCGCGACGCGCTGCGTCCCTACCTCACGCTGCAGTTCCCTGCCACGGAGGAGACGTTCTTTAAGGGCGTGTTCAAGCTTGCCCCCGCGCATTGCTTTACGTACGACCTTACGACCAACACTATGGACATCAAGCGCTACTGGAGCTGCGACTTTACCGATGACAACTCCAAGAGCTTCGAGGAGTACGTGGACGAGTGCGACAAGGTCGTGCACGAGAGCGTTGCCGCGCACCGCATCGCCGATGTTAAAGTTGGCTCGTTCCTCTCCGGCGGCGTCGACTCCAGCTACATTGCCGCCTGCCTCATGCCCGACACCACGTATTCCGTCGGCTTTGACTACAAGAACTTCAACGAGACCAACTATGCCGCCGAGCTTTCCGACAAGCTTGGCATTAAGAACGTGCGCAAGATGATCACCGCCGACGAGTTCTTCGACGCGCTACCCGATATCCAGTACCACATGGACGAGCCACAATCGAACCTCTCCAGCGTGCCGCTGTACTATCTGGCACAGATGGCCGCCGAGGAAGTTACCGTCGTCCTTTCGGGCGAGGGCGCCGACGAGCTGTTTGCCGGCTACGAGTGGTACGAGGACACCCCCGAGATGCGATCCTTCAAGAAGCGCGTGCCGCTCGGCGTGCGCCGTGCCCTGGGCTCGCTCGTTCAGCATCTCCCCTACTTTAAAGGTCACAACTTCCTGACCAAGTGCGCCGAGGTCCCCGAGCGCTGGTACGTGGGCCAGGCAAAGGTGTTCGACCCGTCCGAGGTTGACGAGGTTCTCAAGCCAGCTTACGACACCGGCAAGAACGCCTCCGAAATGTGCGCAGAGTACTACAAGCAGGTCCCCGACTGCTGCGAGCTCTCTAAGAAGCAATATCTGGATATGAACATGTGGCTTCCGGGCGACATCCTGCTCAAGGCAGACAAGATGTGCATGGCACACTCCCTGGAGCTCCGCGTTCCGTTCCTGGACAAAAAGGTCATGGAGTTCGCCGAGCATATTCCCGCCAACTACCGTGTCAACGAAGAGGGCTGCAAACTTGTCCTGCGCCACGCCGCCAATCGCACGCTGCCCGATGAGTGGGCAACACGCAAGAAGGTTGGCTTCCCGGTGCCAGTTAAGTTCTGGCTGCGCGAGCAGAAATACTACGACTACGTCAAGGAGTACTTCACCGCACCGTGGGCTGCCGATTTCTTTGACACCGATGCGCTCATGAAGCTGCTCGACGATCACTTTGAGGGCCGCGCGCTCAACCAGCGCAAGATCTATACCACGCTGACGTTCCTCATTTGGTACAAGCGCTTCTTTATCGACGAGAACAAGGGCACCGAAGTCTCCGCTTAGATTTCGTTATGAATTAGCGGTGAACCCCGCAGGGTTTCCGCTATACTCAATTCCCGCGGGCGATTGGCGCAACGGTTAGCGCAGGTGCTTTACACGCACAAGGCTGGGGGTTCGAATCCCTCATCGCCCACCACTTGATTGAAAAGGCTCCCAGCGATGGGGGCCTTTCCTTTTTGGGCCCAGTGCAGAGGAATTCGAACCCGCAAGGGTGCGGAGCTGAGGAAACGCGAAGCGTTTTCCAGCGCAGCACGCGAGGAGCGGAGCGACGAAGCGGGGCGCGGGCGGCGCCAGCCGCACGCGGACATCCCTCATCGCCCACCACTGAATTGGAAACGGTCCTCGCAAGGGGACCGTTTTTGTTTGCGCCCGGTGCATGGGATTCGAACCCGCAAGGGTGCGGAGCTGAGGAAACGCGAAGCGTTTTCCAGCGCAGCACGCGAGGAGCGGAGCGACGAAGCGGGGCGCGGGCGGCGCCAGCCGCACGCGGACATCCCTCATCGCCCACCACTGAATTGGAAACGGTCCTCGCAAGGGGACCGTTTTTGTTTGCATACGGCCTATCCCAGCCATGGTAAATCGATAGCAAAACGGGTTCCAGTTCGCCCAATCGTGCGCCAAACGGCACGTGACGGTCTGGAACCCGCTTCAAACTGCTCTATGCCTGATGACGCTAAGCTAAAACACCCGCCAGGATCTCGATTAGGCTGTCCACATCGGCTTCCTCGCACACGAGCGGCGGCAAGAAGCGCAGTGTATGTGCACCTGTAGCGTTAATCACGGCACCAGCCACCAACGCGCGAGCCACAACGTCGTGCGCATCACCCGCAGCATCGTCCAAATCGCAGCCGAGCATTAGGCCGCGACCACGCACCTCGGTAACATGCGGCAGCTTGGCGAGCCTTGCCTCCATATAGGCACCCACCTTGGCGGCATGGTCTGCGTAGTCACCGCGCACAAGCGCGGAGAGCGTCGCGGCACACGCCGCGATGGCCAAGCAGCTGCCGCCGAAGGTCGAACCATGGTCGCCGGGCTTAAAGATGTCAGCGATTTCCTTCTTTGCCACCACGGCACCCATGGGCACGCCGTCGGCGATGCCCTTGGCAAGACTCATGATATCGGGCTCCACACCATAAGTCTGGAACGCGAACGGCTTGCCGGAGCGGAAAATACCACACTGGACCTCGTCGGCGATAAGCACGGCACCCACCTCGTGTGCCAAGTCGCGCGCCGCCGCCATAAACTCCTCGGTCATGGGATGCACACCGCTTTCGCCCTGAATCGGCTCGAGCATCACAGCGCAAATCTCGCTTCCCAGCTGCTTAAAGATTGCGTGCAGTTCATCTACATCGTTGGGTGTGCATGCCACAAAGCCACCCGGCAGCGGGCGGAAACTGTCCTGCAGCCAATCCTGCATGGTCGCGGCAATGGTCTCGAGCGTACGACCATGAAATCCGCCGCGCATACACACGATGGTGTTGCCACCGTTGCCGGCACGTTGGGCATACAGACGCGCGAGCTTCATAGAGCCCTCGTTGGCCTCGGCACCGGAATTGGCAAAGAACGTCTCCCACACCTGCTCGCCCGCAGCCGGAGCGCCAAGCGCCGCCGCCGTGGTCTCGTCGCCAGCGGCAATCGCGTCGGCAAGCACGCGCGCACCGTCCGCATCGTCGTTAGCGAGCTTGGACAGCAACGCCGCGACCTGGCCGCGCTGCTCAATGTAGAAGTAGTTGGAGACATGCAGGAGCTTTTTGGCCTGGGCCTCGAGCGCCGAGAGCACCGCCGGGTTGCCGTGGCCTAGGCTGCATACGCCAATACCTGCAAGAAAATCGAGATATTCGCGACCATCGTCGCCGGTGAGCTTCATGCCGTGGCCCTCGACAAACTCGACCGGCGAGCGGCCAAAGGTTTGCATAACGTAGTGGGATTCGAGCGATTGTTGAGCTGCAAGTGACATGAGATGCCTTTCGTTAAGCGCCAGGTGGCGCGGACTGTGGGTGTAACGGTGTGACGATTTCTAACCAGCTAGACCGTCTGGAGCTTCTCGACCTCGTCGAGGTTCTCGGTCAGGCGCGCCGCAAAGGTCGAAAGCGGGTGCGGGTGCGTATCAAATTCGTAGGCCGTCTCGGTAGAGTGGATCACGGTGCCGACGCCGGCATCGGTCAGCAGCTCCAGGAGCAGCGAATGCGGCGTGGTACCGTTAATGATGTGAGCGCGAAATACGCCGCCGACAAGCGCATCGACGGCCGCGCGCAGTTTGGGAATCATGCCCTTATCGACCTCGCCACCGTAGAGCATCTCATTAACCTCGTCGAGCGTTAGGTTGGAGATGAGCGAGTCTTTATCGCTAAAGTCCTTGTACAGGCCGTCGACGTCGGTCAAAAAGATCGCCTTGTGCGCGTGGAGCGCCGCCGCAACGGCACCGGCGGCGGTGTCGGCGTTGATATTGAAGAAGCCACCGTCCTCCCCCGCCGCGACGGTAGCGATGACGGGAATATACTCGCTATCGAGCAAGTTCTCGATGTAGTCGGTGTTGACATGCGTCACTTTGCCCACGCGTCCGAGCTCGGGGTCGAGCGGCTCGGCGATGAGCGTGCCGGCGTCGCTGCCCGATACGCCCACGGCCAAGTTACCGTGGTGGTTGATTGCCGCCACCAGCTCTTGGTTAACCTTGCCGCCCAGCACCTCGCGCACGATATCCATGGTCGCCGGCGTGGTCACGCGCTGGCCGTTCTTAAACTCGACGGGCATATCGTAATGGCTCAGCGCCTCGTTGATGGCTTTACCACCGCCATGCACGATGACGGGGCGCATGCCGATAATCTTGAGCAAAACGATGTCGCTCATCACGTCGCGACGCAGTTGCTCGTCTACCATGGCGGCCCCGCCATACTTGATAACGACCGTCTTGCCGGTCAGGTTTTTAATCCACGGCAGCGCTTCGAACAGCAGCTGCGCAGTTGCTTCGTTGGATTCGCTCGAACGACAATCGCGTGCGAATTTCATAATCTGCCTCGTCTTTCGTATCGTTATCGCGCTGTGCTCCGCTGCCCGCAATCGCGGCGAGATGCGCAGCGTGCCTGGAATCTAGGAGCGGTAGTCACCATTGATTGAGATGTACTCGTGCGTGAGGTCACAGGTCCACACGGTCGTTGCCGCGTCGCCTGCGCCCAGGTCGGCCGAAATCACGATCTCGGGCGCCTCAAAACGTCGCAGGGCCTCGTCCTCGTCAAAAGGAACAGTCAGGCCATCGCGGCAGACGGGCAAGCCCATCATGTCGATGGAAACGTCTTCCTGATTAAACTTTACGCCGCACTTGCCGAGCGCCATGGCAACGCGACCCCAATTGCAGTCGTGGCCAGCGATGCAGGTCTTGACGAGTGGCGAGTTGGCGACGGCGCGGGCGGCGATATCGGCTTCCTCGTCGTTGGCGGCGCCGGTGACGTTAACCGTCACGAGCTTTGACGCACCCTCGCCATCGGCCGCGATGTTACGCGCCAGGCTCTCGCACACCTCGTGCACGGCAAAGGCCAGCTCGTCAAAGGCGTCAGTGCCCTCGACGACGGCCTCGGCATCCGCGGCGGCAGCGCCAGAAGCCAGCATGATACAGGTGTCGTTGGTCGAGGTATCGGAATCGACCGTCACTTTATTAAAGGTCTGTTTAACGGTCGAGAGCAGTAGGGTATGGAGCGCCGCCGACTCGACGGGGGCATCGGTAGTAATGACCGCGATCATGGTGGCCATATTGGGCATGATCATGCCCGATCCCTTGCACATGCCGCCCACCGTATAGGTATTGCCTGCGTGCCCCGCGGCCTCGCTGCGGTAACACACGGCATACTCCTTGGAATGCGTATCGGTCGTCATGATGGCACGGGCTGCATCGGCGCCGCCATGGGCAGAGAGTGCCTCGTAGGCGGACGGAATTGCCGTCTCAAACGTGTCGATCGGCAGAATCTGTCCGATCACGCCCGTGGAGGCAACTAAAATCTGTTGGGGTTCACAGCCAATGATCTGCGAGGCGATGTTGCACGTCTCGCGCGCACAGGCAAGGCCGGTCTCGCCCGTGGCGGCGTTCGCGTTGCCGGAGTTGATTGAAACACCGGCGATGATGCCATAGCCCTTGTCCGTACCGCCCAGGTTGGCACGGCTCACCTGCACGGGCGCCGCACAAAAGCGGTTAGTCGTAAACACGCCGGCCCCGGGACAGGGTTTATCGGGCACAACGAGCGCGTAATCCAGGCGCGCGGGATTCTTGCGGAATCCGGCATGGATGCCCGCCGCCTTAAAGCCGGCTGCCGCCGTTACGCCGCCCTCTACGGCACGAATCTTGATATCGAACTGCTCAGCATTCATCGTCTTTACGACTCCTTATGTCAAACAAAAAATGGGCATCGGTTGGTGCGCCATGCCAGCCACAATCATGAGACCAGCTTAAAAGTGGCGCCAAACTCGATACCCGACTACCAAATCGTTAATAATCGAATGTGCTACACCGGGCACGCCACTGTGGGCAAGCCTCGTCGCTCGTCAAAACCAAAGACGATGTTGGCGCACTGGACCGCCTGGCCCGCAGCGCCCTTGCACAAATTGTCGATGGCGCCCGTCGCCACCAGCACGCCCGCACGCTTGTTGAGCGCAAGGCCGATCTGGGCGGCATTGGTACCGACAACCGAAGCCGTCTTTGGCTGCTGGCCGGCATCGAGCACGCGCACAAAGGTACGACCGGCGTAGAACTTCTTGTAATGGTCGACGGCATCCTCAAGAGTCAGCGCTTCGAGAGCCTGCGTTGCGAGCGGCAGCGTCACCGTAGAGAGCAGGCCGCGCTTGAGCGGTGCCAGGTGCGGAGTAAAGACGACGCGATCGGTAAGGCCCAGAATTTGCTCGATTTCTGGCGTATGGCGATGTTTTCCTACGCCATAGGCCTCCAGATTCTCGTCCGCGCTGCAAAAATGGGTGCGGGTGTTGCACGACTTACCGGCACCCGTCACGCCACTGATGGCGTCGACGACTACGGGGCCGCTCTGGGCCACCCAGCCCGCACGCACGGCAGGCGCGGCAGCAAGACTCGTTGCGGTGGGATAGCAACCGGCGCAGGCGACCAGTACGGGCTTTCCGTCGGCGTGGTCGGATGCAGCGGTCTCTAAGTCCTGGCAGAACAACTCGGGCAGACCGAAGGCACGTGTCTTGAGCAACTCGGGGCTCGTGTGCTCGGCGGCATACCATGTCTCAAAGACGGACGCGTCGCTCAGACGGTAATCGGCCGAAAGATCAAAGCAAGAGACACCCGATGCAAGCAGAGCGGGCACCTGTGCCATGGCAGCCGTGTGCGGCACGGCGAGAAAAACCGCATCGCAGCTCTTAAGTTCAGGGGCGTCATGCGTGGTGAAAACCAGATCGCTCACGCCAGCAAAGCTGGGATACACCGCGGACAGCAGCTGGCCGGCATCGGCGTTGGACGTAATGGCAACAAGTTCAAACTCGGGATGGCCGAGCACGAGGCGAATAAGCTCGGCGCCGGCATATCCAGCCGCGCCGACGATTCCAACCTTTAAAGACATATCGGACTCCTTGTCTGCGGTCTTATGCGTCATTGCGCATTCCGCAGCCGTCGTTATGAGGTAGGTTGAAACTTTAGCACCCGAGAATGCATATTTACGCAAATAATTTGTGTCTTCATGCATTGAAACATACCCGACACATTCGCTTGTAGGAATTGACAAAAAAGCGAGCTCTGCATTAGCCGCAGCGCATCATGCTGCTGGCCAATGCAGAGCCCACCTTATACGGAATACCAAACTTAAGGGTCGCCCAGAGCAGCCTAGAGCTCGACCGGAACCCATTCGTCGTGATTGCAGATAAAAGCCTCGGGGTCCTCGACGCTAAAGAAGACGAGCGTGGGATCGTTAGGCCCCTCATAGTGCTCGCTCAAGCGCTCAAGATGCTTCCACCCGGCCTCGCGCATTTCATCCGAAGCCCGGTCGTCCAGACCCGCACGTCCGCGCAGGATCAACCAACCATGGCCCGGCCACCAACTCGTGGCCTCAAAGCGCTGGTTTTGCAGCAGCTCTTGCCACACATCTTTGGTGCGCGCCGTTACAAACCACAGCTTGCCGTCCTGAATCTGCGCAAACGAGAACGGACGCACATGCGGCTGCCCGTCCACGCTCGTCGCTAGGTACCACGCCGGCACCGACGTCAGATACTCCAGCACCGTATTCAATCCGTCCACGTTTCCTCCTGTCATCTGACCAGTCTTTTTGGAATGGGCAGCTAATTTGGGAAATTAAAGCTCGAGGAGCTCTTCGCTGCCGTCGATATCGCAGAACCGAGCGGCGATGTTGCGGACCGAGAAGAACGCAAGGCGGCCATCGTTGGCACTATCGTGTTGCTCGCCAATGCCCACCATGTGCTTAAAGCCCGTCTGGCGCACCTTGTCACTCACGAATGCATCGTCCTCGAGTGCGGCCTCGCCAGTTAACACGATCCAGCACTCCCCCGGCTTCCAGCCCGATACCTCAAACTTGGGATTCTTGCTCAACTCCGCCCACACGTCCTTGTCGCGCGACGTGCAAAACCACAGCTTGTCGTTATCGATCATGGCAAACGAAAACGGCCTCACGCGGGGCTGATGCCCGTCGTTTGCATCGGTCGTGGCAAGATACCACGCCGGAATGCGTCTGAGATACGAGCAGACGCGCTCGAGCTGAGCCGTGCGATCGATGTCGGTCATAGAGACCCCTTTCTTGCGCTCGAATCGAGCTTAGACGAGTTGAAGATTGATAACGACAACGCATGCCACCAGCAGCGCCATCGCCACCGCGGCCAGTGCATCCCCGCGGCCAAACGTAAGCGCATGCAGACGCGTGCGTCCCCGCTCGCCGTGATAGCAGCGCGCATCCATGGCGGCCGAAAGCGTCTCGGCATGACGGAACACGCCAGCAAACAGCGGAATCGCCACACTGCCGAGCATGCGCACGCCACCGAGCGGACCGCCCATCACGCGCGCGCCACGGCTTGCCTGTGCATCGGCCGTCTGCTTCATCTCGGTGGCAAATTGTGGCATAAATCGCAGTGCGATACCCATAATCATGCCGAGCTCGTGCGCCGGAAGCCCCACACGCGCGAATGGTGCGAGAAGGCGCTCAAAACCCGCGGTGAGGTCGAGCGTCGGCGTGGTGAGCGTAATGGCGCTCATGCCGGCCATCATCATCGTCAGGCGACACGCCATAAACGTCGCAGAACGCAGCGAGCCCTCGCTCACCTGCAAAAAGCCAAACTGCCACAGGATGCGGCCACTCTGATCGGAAAACAGGTTGAGCACCGCGACCAGCACGACAATCGCCAGCAGTGGTGCCATCGACGATAGGACCCGACGCAACGGAACCCGGGCCGCGACATAGACCAGCACGACAAAAATTGCGATCGGAACCAGCCCGCGGAAGCTGCCGACGGTGAGCGCAGTGATCAGAAATGCGAAACCTAGGAGCAACTTAGTGCGCGGATCCAGGCGATGCACTGCGCTTTCCCCCGGATAGTAGCTGCCAAATGAGAATGCCTCCATTAGCAGCCCTCCTCTTGCGTGGCCATCTTGGAACCAGCCTGACGCGACGCCCTCAAAGGTCCGTCCGCGCAGCCTAGCAGCATGCCGGCCAACTCGTCGGCCAGCGCCTCAACCGTATAAAGCTTGTCGCAGCGGAGCGCCACACCGGCTTGCACGAGCGACAATGCCATGCGCTGCGCAGCGGGAACGCCCAAACCGATCGATTTGAGCTCGTTCGCGTGCGCAAAAACCTGTGCGGGCGTTCCATCGGCAAACACCGCGCCCTCGTTCATCACAACGATACGGTCGCAACAATTTGCCAGGTCATCCATGCTGTGCGAAACCATGACAACGGTCAGGCCCTCACGATGGAGCCGATCGATAAGCTCCAGGAAATCCCTGCGCGCAGCCGGATCGAGCCCCGCCATGGGCTCGTCGAGCACCAGGACCTCGGGCTCCATGGCGAGCACGCCGGCAAACGCCACGCGGCGCTGCTGACCGCCCGAAAGCTCAAAGGGGCTCTTGTCGCCTATCGCGGCAAGGTCGAGGCCCACGCGCGCAAGCGATGTTGCGACACGGCGAACAACCTCGTCTTGCGGCAGGCCAAGGTTGCGCGGGCCAAACGCCACGTCCTGCGCCACGGTCTCGGCAAATAGCTGGCGCTCGGGATACTGAAACACCACGCCGACCTTGGCCTTAACCGCGGCGGCGCCTTTCTTGCTTGATAGGTCGAGTCCCAGTGCGCAAACGCTCCCCTCCTGTGGACGAATCAGCCCGTTGAGATGCTGAACCAGCGTTGATTTACCCGAGCCGGTATGACCCGCCAGGCCCAGAAACTCGCCGCGACGCACCGTCAGCGAAACATCACGTAGCGCCCAGGGGCTGTTTGGATCGCTGCCCCAAAGAGCCTGTTTGCCCGATGCGCCCACAGTGGTCGAGCGCTTGCGCCATCGGCGGCGCTCGCGGGCGCTCAGCGTGTAACTATGCGAGAGGTGCGAAATCTCGATGACGGGCTCCGACGCGACCATCCCGCCGGCTGCAGAGGATGCATGGTCAAGCACACGAGAATCGGATGCGGAGGGCCGCCCAGCGACGTCCGCCCCGCTCCGCTCAGCATAAACCTGTGCAATCTCGGCGACCATATCCACCTCACGCACCTGCGCGCAAACGGGTACGCCCTTCGCGCGGAGTGCCCTACCTAGAGAGCACGACGCCGGCATATCCAGGTTGAGCTGGGCAAGTTCGTCCGCCCGCGTCAAGATTTCCTCGGGCGCACCGAGCATGGCAACGCGCCCCGCCCGAAACACCGCGACACGATCGGCCTCGGCGGCCTCTTCCATAAAGTGCGTAATCATCACGATGGTCATGCCGCGATCGTGCAACGCGCGGCAAACCTTCATGAGGCCCTTACGTCCACGCGGATCGAGCATCGAGGAAGCCTCGTCCAATATGAGCACGCGCGGTTCCATGGCGAGCACGCCGGCAAGCGCCACGCGCTGCTTTTGGCCGCCCGAAAGTGCATGGGTCTCGTGGCGCTCAAAGCCCACCAGGCCCACACCCTTCAGCGCCTCGCGTACGCGCTGCGCAATTTGTGCCGATGGCACGCCAAGGTTTTCGGGACCAAACGCAACGTCATCTTCGACAAGCGTTGCCACCAGCTGATCATCGGGATTCTGGAACACCATGCCCGCGGTCGAACGAATGTCGTAGACCAACTCGGGATCTGATGCATCCATGCCGTTGATACGCACCGTTCCTGCATCGGGCTGCAGCAGCGCATTCAGATGCTTGGCAAACGTCGACTTGCCCGACCCATTGCCGCCGAGGATGCAGAGAAACTCGCCATCCTCGATGTTCAGATCGATACCGTCGAGCGCCGGCGTGACACCGTCATAGCTAAAGGAAACGCCTCGACAATCAATCATGCGCGGCCTTTGACCTGGTCCTTTTTAGGCGTGATGAGGTTGGAGACCGCCTTGTACACTGCAAGCGTGAGCACCGAGTTGAGCACGGTCTTGATAAGGTTGAACGGCAGCACGGCAGGAACCATGAGCGGGGCGATCGCATCGACCGAGCCATACCAGAACCATACGCCAATGGTAAGGTTTGCGACCATAGACAGCGCCGTAGCGGTAATGACGCCGAACACCAGGCCAATCACGGCACCCTTATAGGTATGCATCTTCTGGTAGACGATAGCCGCGGGCAGAATGTAGCCCAGCGTGGCAACCAGGTTCATAAGCGCACCGACCCAGTCACCCGTGGTGAGCGCGTGAATAACGATAGCCATAGCGGCAACAGCAGTACCGGCGCCGGGACCATACGCAAACCCGCACACCATCGCCGGCACCAGCGACGGGTCGTAGGTCAAAAACGGCGCCGAAGGAAGGATGGGCAGCTGCACGTACATAAACAGGGCGCCCAAGGCGCACATCAGCGCCATGGTAACGAGCTGTTTGGTGCTCCACCTATTCGTGTTCTCAAAATGGATATGCTGCGACTGTTCAGACATAAGATCACCTGCCTCTTTCATCCGGACTCTAACCGTTGGTACTGGGATCTCACCAGTTCAGCCGGCATGCGAACCAACGCACGCACGGGTCGCGGACTCATCGGCTCGGACGCAGGCACCTCGCCTGCGCCACGGCGCCCCTCTGGCACCGTCCGATTTACCGCCAGTGGGGAATTTCACCCCGCCCTGAAACAGCAATTCCAAGTCTAGCACGGGTAGGCTTTCGCGCAAGTATGCCATGGGTAATTTATGGTGGGGATCAGTTGCCGCAACAACCACGTTCCCCACCCATCCCACAGTAACGCGCTTTTCGCGGCAAAGCCGCGAAACAGCGAAAGGGACACGTACCCCCATCAACCATGTCCTTCTCCGCGAGCCGACCTCAAGGCCGTAAACGCAGGGAATCCCGGCGGCGTGACGGGGCTTCTCTCCGGAACATTCCGCAGGACGCAAAGAGGCTCCGCAGCGCGAAGCGCGATGCGGAGCCTCTTTGCATGTCCGAGGACGTTCCGGAGAGAAGCCCCGTCACGCCCCCGGGATTCCCGGTGGGAGTTCTAGACCTTGTCGGCCTTAGTACATACCGCCGCCCTGCTGACCAGCGGTAGCAGCAGCGATAGCATCCTCAAGCTGAGTGTTCTTGGGCACATCGGAAACCGTGGCCTCGGTGATGAGGATCAGGCTGGCGACAGAAGCAGCGTTCTGCAGGGTGACGCGGCTGACCTTGACGGGGTCGAGGACGCCCATCTCGATCATGTCGCCCCACTCGCCGCTGGCAGAGTTGAGACCCTGGCCAGCGGGCAGCTCGGCGACCTTGTCGACCACGACAGCGCCCTCAAAGCCAGCGTTCTTGGCAATGGTTGCGACCGGAGCGGTCAGAGCCTTCTTGACGATGTCGACGCCGATCTTCTCCTCGGGGTCGTCGATCTCGACTGCATCAAGCGCAGGCACAGCGTCCATGAAGGCGACGCCGCCGCCAGCGACAATGCCCTCCTCGACAGCAGCGCGGGTTGCCTGCAGGGCGTCCTCGACGCGGTGCTTGATCTCCTTGAGCTCGGACTCGGTGGCAGCGCCGACCTTGATGACGGCAACGCCACCGGAGAGCTTGGCCAGGCGCTCCTGGAGCTTCTCGCGGTCGAAGTCAGAGGTGGTGTTCTCCATCTCGCCCTTGATCTGAGCAATACGGGCGTCGATGGCCTCCTTAGAGCCAGCGCCGCCGACGATGACGGTGTTGTCCTTGGAGATGGTGACGGACTTAGCGGTACCGAGCATATCGGCGGTGATGTCAGCGACCTTCACGCCCAGCTCGTCCAGAGCAGCCTGACCACCGGTGAGGACGGCGATGTCCTCGAGAATGCGCTTGCGGCGATCACCGTAGCCCGGAGCCTTGACGGCGCAGACGTTGAGGGCGCCGCGGATCTTGTTGAGGACGAGGGTGGGCAGAGCCTCGCCGTCGATGTCCTCAGCGATGATGAGCAGGCCACGGCCAGCGCGCTGGACAGCCTCGAGAACAGGCATGATGTCCTGGACGCTGGAGATCTTCTGGTCGGTGATGAGGATGTACGGATCCTTCATCACGGCCTCCATGCGGTCGTTGTCCGTGACGAAGTAAGCGGAGACGTAGCCCTTATCGAACTGCATGCCCTCGACGGTGTCGATGGTGATGTCGAACGTCTGGGAATCCTCGACGGTGATGACGCCGTCCTTGCCCACGACTTCCATGGCCTCGGCGATCTTCTCGCCGACCTCGGGGTCACCGGCGGAGATGGTACCGACGGAAGCAATCTGCTCCTTGGTCTCGACCGGCTTGGCCTGCTTCTTCATCTCGGCGACGGCGGCGTTGACGGCCTTGTCGATGCCGCGACGGATGGCCAGCGGGTTGGCGCCAGCGGCGACGTTGCGAAGACCGTCGTTAACGATGGCCTGAGCGAGCAGGGTTGCGGTGGTGGTGCCGTCACCCACGGTGTCGTTGGTCTTGGTGGCGACCTCCTTCACCAGCTGGGCACCCATGTTCTCAATGTTGTCCTCGAGCTCGATCTCCTTGGCGACGGAAACGCCGTCGTTGGTGATGGTCGGGGCACCGAACGTGCGCTGCAGGGCGACATAGCGACCCTTGGGGCCCATGGTGACGGTAACGGCATCGGCCAGAGTGTTGACGCCCTTGGCGAGCTTAGCGCGGGCATCGGTATTGAACGTAATGTTCTTTGCCATGGTAGGTAATCCTCCAAAAGAAATGTGACTCACGTCGCCGCTTCCGAGTCCTATGCGGCGACCGCGTTCAAAGACGAATCAGAGAGCCTGATGAGACTAGGCCTCGACGACGGCGTAGATGTCGTCGGCGCGCATCAGCAGATACTTCTCGCCGTCGACCTTGACCTCGTTGCCACCGAACTTGCCGTAGATGACAACGTCGCCTTCCTTGACGTCCATGGGGATGCGCTCACCCTTGTCGTTGACCTTGCCAGCGCCAACGGCAACGACGGTGCCGCGCTGCGGCTTCTCCTGAGCGTTGCTGGCGATATACAGACCAGAAGCGGTCTTCTGCTCGGCCTCGTCGGGCTTGACCAGAACACGATCTGCAAGCGGTTTCAAAGACGACATGCTTGTCTCCTCCTTTTTGGGCCGCGTGGTTATGCCACGCGAATTAACCCTATTTGTTTGCGTACGCGTTGAATGGTACCCACGAATGGCGGGTTATACAACATAGAGTCAAAAAATCTTATTTTTTGGCACTTAGATTTTCTGAATGCCGGGGGGATAACTTGTGCGCAGCTCCCGTGTGGCGCCGGAGGGGCGGGGCATAAGGTTTCCTGCTCGGGCAGTCCTGCTCGCACGAAGGCCACATTACGTGACCTTCGGCTCGTGCGGAACTCGCGATAAACCTTATACCCCGCCTCTCCGGCGCCACACGGGAGCCAAGTTAACTAGTTCGGGCCCGGCATTCAGAAACGTCAGTGCAGCAAAATGGCGATGCGGATGGGAACATGGGCATGGCTTTCGCTGCACGCACGGGTCCCCTGGGGAGCACCGTGCATTTTTGGGAGTATTCAGCAGACCAGGATGGCTGTATACGCGCCAGACACATCTTATTGGTCCCAAGGACGCCTTCGACCGGCGATTTGGGTCGGCAGGCAGACCCCATCAGGGCATAAAGGCATGCCTCGTGCCTGCCCGGACGCCAAAATAACGTCAATCCCCATGACATTACCCGACCGCAACGGCGCCGGCAGAGCTCGCAGTGCTGAATACTCCGTTTTTTGCACGGCCCAGGCGGGGGTACATCAGGGCCAGAAAGAACATCCCAACCTTTTTATGCAATCTGTAATGGGAAGTATGCAAACACCATGAGGCAGCATTGCAAATGTCCAATTTGAACGCGCGGGGCAGCAGCGCCTCCACCCCACGCACAAATCCGGCAGAGCAGGGACGCTCATAACGAGTCCCCACCGATATGCAGACGTGGCTCGAGCGCCATCCCAAAATAAGTCGCCCGGGCCGCGTTTAACGACACGGCATGAGCATCAGCGCTCGTAGATTACGTTACCTGCCAGGTAGGTGGCCTGAACGTTGGTGGCTTGCAGCTCTTGGGGGTCAACAGTGAGCGGGTTTTGGTCCAGGACTACCAGGTCAGCATACTTGCCGGGCTCCAAGCTGCCGAGGTTTTGCTCGTCGCCTGCTGCATAGGCGCTGCCCAAGGTGTAGTTGCGCAAAGCCGTTGCCGCGTCGATGCGCTCGCTCGGTAACCAGCCGCCCTCGGGCCAGTGGCTTTTGGGGTCCTGGCGCGTGATAGCCGTGTAGAGCACGTCCATGCTGGTAACGGGCGTGATGGGGCTGTCGGTACCGAAGGCTTGGCGAATGCCGCGCTGTTTATAGGTTGCGAACGGCCACATGATGCGGCTGCGCTCCAAGCCCAAATCGCGCTCCGGTCCACCCGGGTCGAGCGTAATGTGGCAGGGCTGGCTCGAGGCGATCACGTTGAGCTTGCGCAGGCGGTCGATGTCCTCGGGCAGGAGGTTCTCCAGGTGCTCGAGCGTGTTGTGGCCGTGCTGGGGCAGGCCGTACAGACCGGCGGCTTCCTCGAAGATATCCAGCGCGGCATGAATCGCACCGTCGCCGATAACGTGGATGCGCACGGCGCGGCCGCGCTCCGCAGCCGCCAGAACCAGCTTGCGCATGCGCTCGGCGGAAACCGTCAGACGGCCTTGGTCGCCCGGGAAGCGCGGATTGGTATAGGGCTCGGTGAGATATGCCGTATGTTCACTCGACACACCGTCAAAGAACTGCTTAAAGCCCGGCGCCGAAAGCAGTGCGTTGTTCGCGTAACGTGCCTGCAGCTCTTCTAGACGCGACTGGTCATCCAGCAGCGTGGGGAACAGATGGGCACGAATGCCCAGCTTGCCGGCTGTCTGCAGTTTGTCGTAGACGTCGTCGCGGATAAAATCGCAGCCCGGCATGGGCATGAGCGACATGTCGCAGATCGAGGTGATGCCCTGCTCGGCCATGCGCCTCATTTGATCGGCGTAAGCGCTTGCGATGCGATCTTCGCCCAGCCACTCAAGGCAGCGCGGCAACAGCTGCATGGCGGCCGCCTCGTGAGCAATGCCCGTGAGCTCACCGTTTGCGTCCTTGTCGTAGCTGCCGCCCGCTGGCGGCTCGCTATCGCGCGTGACGCCGAGCGCCTCGAGAGCGCGACTGTTGAGCCACAGCGTGTGGCCGTCGCCCGAGTACATAACGCAGGGACGATCGGGAAATACCGCATCGAGCGACGCCTTGGTAGGATGCTCGGGCGGGTCCCAACGGTAGTCGCGCCAGCCCTGCGTCACAACCCAAGCGTCGTCGGGCAGATCCTGGGAAAACTCGAGCACGTGCTGCACCAGCGCCACCTCGGACGTGCCCCCATCCATAAGCATATACGGCGAGGAACCGACCGAGGTATGAAAGAAGTGCAGATGAGCGTCATGGAAACCGGGGCAGACAAACTGCTCGCCGTAGTCGATAACCGGCGTGGCGGCAGGCGCGGCGGCGATCACGTCATCGGGCTTGCCGACTGCGACGATACGGTCGCCTGCGATGGCAATCGCCAGCTCACGGGCGGTATCGATGCCGTCTTGCGAGGTAAAGACGTTCTTAGAGCGGATAATCCGATCGATATGTTGCATGGGCATCCCCATCTCTGGCAGGAAATTCAACACCCCCGAGTGTACTCCACCGCCACAGTTGCAAAACGTCAAGCGGTAAACGGCACCTTTCCCAACCCCAACGGCCCCGCCTGCCCCTTGGGAACGGGGTAGAAATGGTAGATTTCAAGCTTGAAATCCGCATCCAAGGCTGCGTGCACAAGCAATTTGCACCTATCAAGGTTACGGAGGTATCCATTTCTACCATTTCTGCCCCGTCCCCAAGTGGCAGGTGGCATACTGGAAAGAGCCTGTACGATTTTGCGATAAACCAGCAAGGAGCAAATCGACCATGACGAAGACCAAGGCACAGCAGATTATGGCAGCGACCGAGGCCCGCGCGGCTGATGACGTCACCGCAGCCATCCAAGATATCGCCGCCGAGTTTGAGCCCTACATCATCAAGCAGCGCCGGCACTTCCATAAGCACCCGGAGCTGAGCCTCGCCGAAGAGCGCACGACTTCTGACATCGCCAACCAGCTCGACGCCATGAATATCCCCTACGAGCGCCCGCTTAAGACGGGCCTGGTGGCGACCCTTCGCGGCACCGCACCCGACGCCTACCGCGAGGACGGCACGCCGCGCCGCCGCATCCTGCTGCGCGCGGATATCGACGCCCTACCCGTCACCGAACAGACCGGCGAGGAGTTCGCCAGCGTCAACGAGGGCTGCATGCACGCCTGCGGCCACGACTGCCACATTGCCATGATGCTCGGCACGCTGCAGATCCTGCGCCATATGACCGACGACATCCACGGCGAGGTCCGCATCGTCTTCCAACCCAGTGAGGAAAACGGCCAAGGCGCCAAACTCATGATCGGCACGGGTGTGCTCGACGGCGTCGATGGCGCCTACGCCGCACACATCTGGAGTGAGGTCAACGCCGGCACCGTAAGCTGCGAGCCCGGTCCGCGCATGGCCAATACCGACTGGTTCCGCATTGATGTCCGCGGGACCTCGTGCCACGGCGCCATGCCCCAGCGCGGCCACGACGCCGTCATGGTGGCGGCCGAGATCGTCAACGCCCTGCAGACCATCGTTTCGCGCGAGATCAGCCCCTACGAGCCGGCCGTCATTACCGTCGGCGAGCTGCACGGCGGCACCGCGCGCAACGTTATCGCCGGTACCGCCTACCTCGCCGGCACGGTGCGCACCTATGGCGATTCGACGCACGAGGAAATGCCCGAGCTCATGCGCCGCATCGTAGAGCACACTGCGGCGGCCCTGGGCGCCGAGGCTGAACTTACCGACTACACCATCGCCAACTACAAGGTCGAAAACGACGTCGCCTCGAGTGAGCGTTGTCGTCAGGCCGTGGTCAAGTGTCTGGGTGCAGCCGGCGAAGGCCATTATCGCGGCACGCTTTCGGGCGAGGATTTTTCGGAGTACCTGCGCCGTGTACCGGGTGTGCTTGCCTTTGTGGGCACGCGCAACCCCAAGATTGGCGCCACGTACGCCCAGCACTCCTGCTTCTATAAGATCGACGAGAGCGTGCTCGCCAAGGGCTCCATGGTGGCCGCTCAGTATGCCATCGACTTTTTGGCCGAGCCCACGCAAGAGGAGCTCGACGGCCCCGCTATCGCCGCGGTTGCCGAGACCAATCCCGATCTGGCAGCCAAGCTACGCTCTGCCAAGGCAACGGCCGCCGAGGCCCGCGACGCCATGCACGACGCCCGCACCGCCCGCCATGCCGCCATCAAGGGCATCCACGAAGCTCGCACCGCCGCTCGTCACGAGGAGAAGCACAACGAGTAGTCGAATCGCGACCATCTCGCAGCCGTAGCCACATCGCGATGTCAAAGCGGGGGCGGACGTTTCGACACGTCCGCCCCCGCTCATTCGTCAAGCACTATTTCTACCATTTCTATCCCGTCCCCAAATGGCAGGTGACAGGGCTACTCGTCTTGCGGGTCCTCGTCGGAGCTTGGCTCGGGTTCCGTCTCGGGCTCGGGCTCCGTCGTGGGCTCGGACTCCGGCGCAGATCCCGGGACAGACTCAGGCTCGGGCTCAGGCGCGACATCCGGAGCGCTGTAACCCGAAGGAGCGGACTTCTTCTCGAAGGGCAATACAAAAGTCAGGACGTCGTCCTTATCCTCGTCGGCCCACTCGCTTGCATAACGTGCGACCCAATAGCCAACGGCACGGTGCTTGAGCATCTTGCCAAAGACCGTTAGAAATACGGTGACGAAAGCGATCAGCACCAGGAACAGCACGAGTGAGATGCCACCGCCGGTAACAATTGCCTCAATACCCGTAGGACGATAGTAGTATCTATACATACCGACAGAGGCAATGGCGCCAAAGACCGCCGTCAAGATCCATGTGACAACGTTGGCGACCAGGCCCGTCAAAAACTCGGGAAGGAATGAAGCGCAAAACAGCTTGGTCTTATTGTTCTTAAAGGCCGCCCAGACCTTGTCGAGCGAAAACGCGCTCTCGACGCGACCGGTCACCGCAAAGTGCATCACGGCGATATCGGCGAACATCTTAAAGAAGACTCCCAGGACCGCCGTGGCAATCATAGCCAGGACAAGCAGACCAAGCGAGCCAAACAGCGCAGTCTCGAGCGCAGAAGAGCCGTAATACGAATACGAGCCCGCCGCGCCAATTACCACGCTCTCCACCAGCGAAAGCACTACACCAATAACGGGAATGGCAGCGATAATCTCGAGCACGACCGAAATAACGCTCGAAAAGACCCCGAGGCCAAACGATGTGGAACGCATCAACGGACGATCCATGCCGTCATCGATCTTAAGCGACAGGTCGCGACCCCACTCGATGCCAAAGCCCGAACCGCACACACTCGCCACGCAGGCGGCCAAAAAGCCGATGGCAGCTGCAATACCGCCGATAACGGGAATGAACAGCACGAGCACCGACACGACACAGATAAGCGCCGGCAAAAAAGCAATCTGGCACACGCGCTGCAGCACGCCCGGAGTCTTGGTCATGTCTTGGAACGCCTGAGCCACACAGCCCTTTGGCGCATTCGCCACGGGCGGTTGCGGAACAAACTGCTGGGGCTGAGACTGTCCCTGGGGAGCGGGGCCGGCGGCCTTGACCACGGTATTAGGGGCACCGCACACGCCGCAGAACTTGTCGTTATCGCCCATGGGGGCGCCACACTGCGAACAGAACATCGAAATCATCCCTTCGTATCTAGAGTGAACCACCTGGATCGCAAACGACGTCTTTGGCAACATTATCGCGCAATGTGGGGACAAATACCCCAAGATGACCGATTTGAAACGTTGGCGGCTTTATTCAATGGTTCGAAGGGTATATCCGCGCTAGTTCGTGCCGCGGAAGCCCTTGCCCACGATCTCGGAGCTGTCAACGATCGTGATAAACGCATCTGGATCGATATCGCGGGTATAGCGGCGCAGTTGCACTGCTTCGCGACGGCTCAGCACGCTCATGATCACCGTCACGCAATTGCCCGAGAAGGCACCGTAGCCGCGGCTGATCGTTGCCGTGCGGTTGAGATGCTTGACGATAAACTCCTCGACTTTGCGTGGCTCGGCGCAAATAATCGTACAGACCTTGCGCAAATGAATGCTCTCGATGGCCTTGTCGACCACAAGCGTCTTGGCAAACAGGCCGAGCACGCAGTACAGGCCAACGCGCGGACCGTACAAAAAGGCCGCGATGGTCACGATGCCGATATCGACCAGTAGCAAGGCGCGTCCGATCTCGAGCGTCGTGCGACGCTTGAGGATCATGGCAAGGATATCGGTGCCGCCCGTTGAGGCGCCAATGTCAAAGACAATGGCACTGCCCAGCGCCGGCAAGATAACGGCAAAGCACAGGTCGAGCCACATATCGCCCGTCATCGAAACATCCGTCGGAATGAAGAGCTCAAACAGCGAGACGTAGGCCGAAAGCGCAAACGAGGCAAAAACGCTCCAAAGGATTGCCTTGCGCTCCAAAAAGATAAAGCCCAAGACGACGAGAACCGCGTTGATAATCCACATAAAGACGCCGACGGGCAGAGTCGGGAACAGCGTGGAAAGAATGACCGACACGCCCGAGGTTCCGCCGAAGGCAAAGTGATTGGGGGTTTTAAAGGCCACGATGGCGAACGCCGTGAGGATCAGGCCCAGATTGAGCTCGGCGAAAAAGCGCGGGAAGCCCGGCTCCTGGCTGCGCTTGCGGCCGGCGCGCTCGCCACGTTCGATATCCTCGCGACCGACAACGCGCTCCATCGGCACCACGGGAGGACGATGCACCTCCTCGGCGGCACGCGACGCCGCCTCTGCCGCAGCGGCCTCAATCGCCCATGCCTTGCTTTCTGTTTCGTGCTCGTCGGCCATTACGGCAACCCCTCGTTAACGATTTGGAAACAATGCGCCCATTAGGGTAACGCGGAGCGCGAAGATTGCAACCCTTAGTTAGACGAGCGGTATGCCTACATCGGGGGCATACAAATAACGGCCGGCCGCACATGCATCCGTGCGGTCGACCGTTTAGCGTTTTCGCAGGTAAAACCTATCGAAACAAACCTGTCCCTATTTGGTAGGCTACTCGTGCTGGCTGGTGCGGTGCTCGTACTCCTCGGGGGTGATGACATCCTCGATGCGCAGGTTGACGCCTGCCACCTCAAGGCCGGTCATCGCGGCCAGACGCTCGGTCACGCGCGCCTTAACGTCGTCGAAAATCGCGGGTGCGTAGGCGCCGTACTCGATAATGACGGAAATGTTGACGACCACGCGGTTGTCATCGGTGACCTCGACCGTCACGCCCTTGGTCAGGTTCTCGGCACCAAACTGCTCCTGAACAAAGTGCATAAGGTTGCCCTTCATGCCCAGGACGTGCGGCACCTCGCGGGTAGCCATGGCGACGATCTTCTCGATCACACCGTTGGAATAGGTCAGCGAATCCTCGGACTCGTCCGCTTCCTCATCATCCTCGTCCGCATCGTCGGCGGGCTCGGCCTCGACGAGCGCCCCGTCCTCGAGCGTTACGTCCTCAGCCTCGGCGGCGACGGTCTCGTCTGCCTCGAGCTCGGTATCGGCCACATCGACCTTCGTATTAAAAGCCATGGTTCCTCCTTATGCCCACCGCACACGCGGCGGTCGAATACATACTAGCGGCCGCTAAACAGACGGCCGAAGAAGTTGACGATCCCGTTCTCGCCGTCACGGATCTGGCCAATCACGGCGCCGATCAGCACAAAGAATGCGATGACGAGTGTGTCCCACAGGCCGAGCGTGAGCACCAGCACGGCGAGCACAAAACCAGCGACGGCTCCGAGCGTGGTGTTGGGATGACGGACGGCATAGCTCCAGATGGCCGCCCCCGTACCCTTGATGAGACCCATGGCCTCGTCAAAGTCGTTGGCGGCGCTGTCGTGCTGCTCGCCGGCCTCGGGGGTGGTGTCGGCGGACTCGCCTGCCGGCGTAGCGTTCTGGTCGATCGTCAGGCGCGGGGTGCGGACGGTCTTGTCTTGATTGGTATCACTCACCGGAAACCTCCACGGTCTGGACGGTAGTCTTGGACGGCAAAAAACGGACGCGCGCGGTCGTGCCCGGCGTGCCGAGCATGGTGTCGCAGGCCTCCTCGATACGTTGCTGCATCGCGGTTGCAAGGGAGGCCACGTCCCGGTCATCGAGCGCGATGGCGTCGACCTTAAAACGGACGAGCGATTCGTCGGAACCCTGCACGCGCGCCTCGACATGCTCGACCATCACACGGTCGTCGCGCTCTGCCGCAGCGCGAGCGCACGAGGAAAGCGCTGCGAGGGTGACCTCGATGTTGCGCTCCCCCGCCGGATGCACGCAGGACGGCTCGCGACGCGCTAACATCAGGCGGAAAAACCCGATGAGCACGCCAAGTGCCACGATGGCGGCGCACACCGTAACGACGACGCGAGGCATGGTGTCACGCAACAGCAGCATAAAGCGATACGTATACGGTCCCCAGAACTGGCAGACAAGCGTGCCCAGCGCCACGATGGCGGCGGCAAGGTACACGGTTGCTAGGGCTCGTTTGAGTACGCGCACGCGCGCTCCCTTCAGGTTTCGGTCCACAGAATGCAAAACGATTCGCATCATTATAAAAGAGCCGGGTCCGGTGCCATACGCACGCGGATCCGGCTCATCTATTCCACGAGGCTTGTATGCTCGCTTCATTATGCCCAGATATGCACGGCTTAACCCGTGCAGGCGCTACTCCTCCTCGAGGGCAGCGATGACCTCGTCGGTCATGTCCATGGTGCTGTAAACATCCTGAACGTCGTCGAGCTCCTCGAGACGGTCGATGAGGCGCTGGACCTTCTTGGCATCGGCGCCGGAGACCTCGGTCGGGGTGGTCGGAACCATGGTGGTCTCGGAGCCCTTGACCTGGATGCCCTGCTCCTCGAGCGCCTTGGAAACAGCCATGACGTCGTTGGCGGCGGTCCAAACGATCCACTCCTCGCCGGCGTCCTCGTAGTCGTCGCCACCGGCCTCGGCGATAGCCATCATGAACTCTTCCTCGTCACCGGCAGCACCGTTGGCGATCATGGTCTCCTTCTTGGCGTTCTCGTCCAGGATCTCCTTGGCGACGACGATCTGGCCCTTGCGCTCAAACTGGAAGGCGACGGAGCCGGAGGTGCCCAGGTTGCCGCCAGCGTGGGAGAAGGCGGAACGGACATCGGCGGCGGTACGGTTGCGGTTATCGGTCAGGCAGTCGACGTAGACGGCAACGCCGGCGGGACCATAGCCCTCGTACACGATGTTCTCGTAGACGGCGGCATCGGCACCCGAACCGAAGGCCTTGTCGATAGCGGACTTGATCTTGTCCTTGGGCATGGACTGAGCCTTAGCCTTGGCAACGGCAGCGGCGAGGCTGGCGTTGTTCTCGGGCAGCGGGTCGCCGCCGAGACGGGCAGCAACGGTGATGTTGCGGCTCAGCTTGGAGAAGAGGGCGGAACGCTTGGCGTCCTGCGCGCCCTTACGATGCTTGGTTGTGGCCCACTTAGAGTGTCCGGACATACGTGTCTCCTATCGGTTTCGACCTAAAGCCCAGCGCAGATGCTCGGGCAATATAAACAAACGTCGTTATGATATACCTACTGGCCTGCGAGATAAACCCCAAAATGAAGGCGTCGTGATGATGCAGCCCCTTGGTGCAAAGTAACCTGTCCCCTTTGCACCAAGTTAGAACCAGAGAAGGTCGCTGCGGGTGATGGTGGCGCCGATGGCGAAGGGCATGCAGGCGATGACTGGATACAGGTAGCGCATGTAGGTCGAGCCGTTGCAGGGACCGATCAGGCACACGGCGAGCACGCCCAGCAGCGGCACCCAAATGGCCAGCCCGCGCCACGAATGACGACGTAGCAGATAGACCACCACAGCGATCATGATCCACACATAGGTGGCCGAGCTCATGGTGAGCGAGATAAACGGGATGCGTTGTACTGCCACGCGATACAGGTTGATCAGGTGGTCGCACCAGCGCACAACCTTGCTATCGACCGGATAGAAGTCGAAGTACTTGAGGTTATCGGGCTTCGCCATGATCTCGGCACTGCGCGCCGTGCTGTAGACCCACGCATCGCGGGCGCTCGGATAAAAGTAGCCGTAGTAGTTATTGATGAGCGCCGAGATATAGCACTCGGGATCCTTTTTGAACATCTGGGCCCACACCTCAAAATAGGCCTTGATGTCCTCCTGCGAGGCGTACTCGTTAAAACAGTTTTTTACGGCATCCGACTTGTCGGGGTTGTAACGGCGGCCCAGATTCTCGTACTTGAGCACCCGATCGATCGCAGCGCGTTCCTTATCGGTCACCAGACCGTCGCAGGGAGCTTCCTCAATCGTGCCGTCGTCTTTGACCTTGGGGTTAACGCCCGAATTAAGGCCGTCGTGCTTTTGGACGAAGCGCGCCGTCTGTTGAAACGGAATCGAGAGGATCTCGCGCTTGGAGCCCGGCGTGATATCGTGCGCGGGCATAAAGACCTTGGTAAAGTACATGTTGGAGGCAAGGCAGAGCACGAGCACCGCGAGAACGCCGGCCCAGCGGAAGCGCGGCGTGGCGCATGAGGGTGCGACGCCAGACTGTTTGACCACGCGACGGGCCACATGCGCGTCCCAGGCGCAAAACGCCGCCGCAATCACGCAGGCCGCCAACGGAAAGACCAGGCCGCCATTGCGCAAAAACGTGGAACCCATGGCGCCCAGCACGAGCAACAGCCAGTCGTGGCACGCAAAGAGCACAGGCGTGCGCTCGCCCGCGCACTCGGCATTGACATCGCGACGGGGCAGGCCACATGCCACGAGCTTGACGGTCTGAACGAGCAGTACCAGAAACGCATCGGCAAACAGTACGTCTTTGGTCAGCAGCGCCGCGTAGTTGGAGAACATCGGCATAAACGCAAAGAACAGCAAGATGACGCCGCGGACCGGCAGGCTCACGCCCAGCTTGCGCAGCGACGATATGGAATAGGCCACGCAGGCGGCCGTGATAACAAATTGGGCGCAGGTGTAGATGGCAAGACCCGCATTGGCGCTATTGAATAGCGAAAGCCCCAGTTGCACACACGAGCCGATGATGGCCGTGTGCACCACCGGATGATGGCCGTTGAGCAGCACGTTGGGGTTAAGCAGGCGCAGGTAGTCGCTCGTGCCGTTGGGGTAGTTGAACCATTGGCGGATCTGCGCGCCCGTATCTCCCATAAAGAGGCCGGGCAGCGAGGCGATAAGCGTGGGCGCCCAGACAATCATGAGTACAAGAAACGGCCCAACAAAAGGATGGACCGAGAGCACGGCGTGGGTAACACGCCACACGCGGCCAAAATGCGCCTCCGAAAACGGAATGCGGCGAGAACTCAACCAATCCAAAAACTCAAAAGCCAGATAGAAGGACACAATCGCCAGAAGCATCCAGCCCGCGCCGCCAATCCAGGCGCAGATAACGCGCGCCTTGTCGCCCAGCACAATCTCGGCCGAATCGGTGAGGTCGTAACTGCGGCCGAACACCATGCAGACGGCAAAGAATAGCGATGGCAGCACGACCGAAGGACACCAAGCGTCACCGCGGCCAAAGAACACATAGCGAAACGGCAGCGTGAGCAGGCAGGCCAGCGCGAGCAGCATCACAGCGTCGGTATGGCCGGCAAATGAGAGGAGTACCTCGTAGCACACGTAAAGCATGCCCGAGGCCTTTGGATCGATCGCCAGGACCGCGTTGCTCGACACCGGGGCGGGATCGATGGAAAACGCCGTGGTCGCCAGCAGGGCGAGCAAAAATGCGACGAACGTCTGCTTGGCGGGATAGCGCTTAAACCAAACGATGCGGGCGGCGTCGCGCGCAGCCGTTGTGGAGAGATCGGAATCCTTCACAGTCCGAAAAGCCTTTCTAGAAACCTGCCAAAAAGGGACAGGTTTATTTTGGCAGGTTTTATCTGGGGAAACGTTACGGTTCTGTCATCGTTGCCTGGCAAAACCACCACAAAGGTGCCTGTCCCCTTTGTGGTGTATGTGGTGGTTAGGCGTCGAGATAGATGCGCTGGGGACGGTTGCGGCGGAGGGCAAAAATGATGAGCGCCAGGCCCGCAATCACGAGCGGCAAACTCAGCAGCTGGCCCATGGTGATGACGCCGCCCAGCAGATAGCCCAGCTGGGCATCGGGCACGCGCACGAACTCAACGAAAAAGCGGACGATGCCGTAACCCATCACAAACACACCCATAAACGTACCCTGGGGCAGCAGCGGTTTTTTGCGGCTGAGCACCTGCAGAATGCAAAAGAGCACAATGCCCTCGAGAAATGCCTCGTAGAGCTGGGATGGATGGCGCGGCATATCGCCCGCGGTGCCGCCAAAGATCACGCCCCAGGGCAAATCGGTCGGCTTGCCCCACAGCTCGCCGTTGACAAAGTTGGCGCAGCGCCCCAGGCACAGGGCCAGCGGAGCACCGATAACGGCAAGGTCGGCGATGGTCCAGGCGTCGAGCTTGTACATGCGGCACACGAGCACGCCGCCGATGATGCCGCCCACCAGGCCGCCATGGAAACTCATGCCGCCTTCGTTGGTGGCAAAGATCTCGAGCGGATGCGCCCAGTAGTAGCCGTCACCGTAAAAGATGACGTAGAACAGACGGGCGCCAATGATGAGGCCAAAGACCACACCAACCACGACACTCATCAGGTCGTCGACCGTAATGTCAAAACCCCAACGACGCTGCGTGCGGTACATGACGACCGCCGTGAGCAGAGCTCCGACCACATAGGCCAAGCCGTACCAGTAGATGGTGATGGGCCCCGCCGAAATGGCGACAGGATCAAGCATATGGTAGAGGTCGTTGAGCATATCGGTCCCCCTGCTCCCTACATACAAATGCGGCCGCGGGCCTTTCGCTCGCAGCCGCACATTTGGGCATGACGTCTATGCGGAGCACATCGCCCGCAGCTTTCGCTTCTCAGAACGGCGCATACTCGTCGTACAGATCCTCGACCTCGCCGGAGGCATTGACCTGCTCGACACGCGTAACGCCGGGCACGTGCTCCTTGAGGATACGCTCGACGCCCATGGAAAGCGTCAGAGCGCTCATGGGGCAACCGGCGCAGGCGCCCTGAAGCTCCAGCTTGACGACGCCCTCGTCATCAACGCCCATATACTCCATGTCGCCGCCGTCGGCCTGCAGGTTGGGGCGAATCTCTTCAAGAACCTTCTTAAGCAGCTCTTCGTTAACAGCCACAGGGGCTCCTTTCTCACAATAACGCGGGCGCGCCCGCGGACAGAGCTATGTTACTACAGCCATGTACCCGCTCGCGAGCCGTCCATGCGCGCGGACACGACTTTCACGAGCAGTTAATTTGACGGTCAATTTGGGACGGGGCTTAATTAGCCGCTTTTGCCAACGCCCGGCGCTCGTACACGCTGCCGCTACTGCTGAGTTTGTTCCCCGGTACCAATGTGGACATCGACGATAACCTGGCGGAAGCTAATGCCACAGGAGTCGAGAATGCGGCGACTGATGCGGCCGTCGTCGGTGTCGGCGTACTTATTGTCCAGATAGACAACCTCGCCCACACCTACCTGCGCCAGGATTTTGGCACAGTCGTGGCACGGGAACAGCGTGACGTAGACCGTGGAACCCTCAAGGTCCTTGAGCGAGCCGCGGTAGTTGAGCACGGCGTTGGCCTCGGCATGAACTACGTAGTTATGCTTGTCCTGCAGCGGGTCATCGCTCGTGCCCCACGGGAAAAAGTCGTCGTTGAGCGCCGAGGGCGTACCGTTGTAGCCCACCGAAAGAATGCGGTGGTTGGTGCTGGCGATGCACGCGCCCACCTGCGTATTGGGATCCTTGCTACGGCGCTGCGCGGCGATGGCCACGCTCATAAAGAACTCGTCCCAGCTAATAACGTCGCGGCGCTTGCCCGACGCGGTTTGATGAAGATCGTCCGACATGGCAGACACCTCCGAAATCGAAATAGTTTGACCCATTGTAGCAGGTGAAAGGTGGGGCTTTTTTCCTCCCGGCGCCGACATCCTTGGCTTTATGCGCGGCGAGGCTTTTGGTTGATGCGGTACAGCTCGGCGAGACCTCGCAGCGTCAGCGCGTCGTCTACCGTCAGGCTGTGACCGACCAACGCCGCGAGCGCCTCGGCATCGTCGCCGGTGATGACAATGGGCACGCTGCCCTCGCCTGCCGCCTTGGTCGAGCGCATCTCGGCAAGCACCATGTCGAGCATGCCGTCGATACGGGCCACCTCGCCCAAGACCACGCCCGAGCGCATGGCCTCGCGCGTGTTGCGACCGATCACATGCGTGGGTGCCGAGGGCTCGACTTGCGGCAGGCGCGCCGCAGCGGCCGAGAGCGAGCGAGCGCCGAGCGCCAGCCCCGGCGCGATAACACCGCCGACAAAGGTTCCGCGCGCATCGATGACCTCGATATTGGTCGTAGTGCCCAGGTCGATCACGATGCACGGAGAGCCGTAGACGGCACGGGCCGCCACGGCGTCGGCGATGCGATCGGGACCGATCTCGGCCGGGTCGTCGTAGTGCACGGGCATGCCGGTCTTAAGTCCCGGCCCCACGGTGAGCACGCGCCCCGTGCAGGTACGGGAAAGTGCCGCCTTCCACGGGCGCTCGAGCGCCGGCACCACGCAGCTCAGCACTGCTGCCGCGGGAACAAGCACACCAGGCATGCCCGCATCGGCTGCCAGTGCGCCCATGACCCGCGCGAGCCTCATGCGCGCCTCATCGGCCGTAATGCTCGGCGGCGTCGTGATCTCGCACGTCGCAAGCGGGCATTCCTGCGCCGCGGCCGAATCCTCGGCAAACAGACCAAAGCGAATGAACGTGTTGCCCACGTCGACCGTCAATATATATGCGCACCCATTAAGCATCGTCGGCGCTCCTTTCGTCTGCCCAGCAGTATATCGCCTACCCGAACCAGCCATCCCAGGTAGTCATTTTGGGACGGGGCTATTTTAGCTACCCCAATATGTCGGTTGATATTTGCCCCAATCCCAGATAATTCGTCGACTGTCAAAGGGTAGCTAAAATAGCCCCGTCCCAAAATGACTAAAAAGCCCCGTCCCAAATTAGCTGGTTTTGGCAGGGCATGGGACGGGCGATGCCGCTATACTGATGCGCGGTCGTGCGCGAGCTCACGCGGCGGCCCTTGGTAACCCGACTTCCCGCGCCGTATCCGTAGCGGCGCTTGCGGGGGAAGCGGATATACGCAAAGGAGTTCTATATGGGCAATCCCTCGAACCGCACCTCTATGCGCGGTCAACTCACGCTGCGCGGCGTCGTCATCGGCGTCCTTGGCTGCGTGATTATCACGGCAAGCTCGGCCTACACGGCCCTCAAGATGGGCGCCCTCCCCTGGCCGATCATTTTCGCTGCCGTCATCTCGTTGTTCTTCCTTAAGCTCATGGGCAATGCCAGCCTCAACGAGGCCAACGTTACCCACACCATCATGTCCGCGGGTGCCATGGTCGCCGGCGGCCTGGCGTTTACCATCCCGGGCGCCTGGATGCTGGGCTATGCCGACCAGATCAGCTGGCTCGACATGTTTATCGTGGCGCTCGCCGGCACCATCTTGGGCCTTCTGGCGACGGCGCTCATCCACCGTCACTTTATCGTGGACGCCGCGCTGGAGTTTCCCACCGGCAACGCCGCAGCCCAGACCCTGCGTGCTACCGAGGCTGGCGGCAAGACCGGCAAGCAGCTCTTTGGCTCCATGGCCATCGCAGGCATCTATAGCGTGCTGCGCGACGCCCTGGGCGTGGTGCCCAGCATGCTGTGCACGCTCAATATCCCCGGCGTGACCTTTGCCATCTACAACTCGCCCATGTTACTGTCCATCGGCTTTTTGGTGGGCTTTGCCCCCGTCGCCTTCTGGTTTGCCGGCGCGCTGCTGGGCAACTTTGGCATTATCGTCGGCGGCACCGCTGCCGGCCTGTTCGATATTGTGACCGCGCAGGGTATCGTCAAGTCCTTAGGTATGGGCCTTATGATGGGCTTTGGCGTCGCCGTCGTCCTTAAAGACATCCTGCCGCAGGTCGCCGGTATCGTCCGCGGTCTTGCCGCCGACAGCTCCACCGACACCGACGAGCAGTCGCTCATCTCGGGCTCGCTTAAGCTCGACGCCGGCATCATCGGCCTGGGCACCGCCGCCATCGCCGTGATCATCGCCATCGCGCTCGACCTTGGCCCCGTCCCAGCCGTCATCGTCACACTGTTCACCTTTGTCACCACCATCATGAGTGCGCAGAGCTGCGGCCAGACGGGTATCGACCCCATGGAGATCTTTGGACTCATCGTCATGCTCATCGTAGCGGCCTTCGCGCAGCTTGCGCAGGTCAAGCTGTTCTTTATCGCCGGCATCGTGGCCGTGGCGTGCGGCCTTGCGGGCGACGTCATGAACGACTTTAAGGCCGGCGCCGTGCTGGGCACCAACCCGCGCGCACAGTGGATCGGCCAGGCCATCGGCGGCATCGTGGGCGCACTGGTCGCTGCCGCCGTCATGGTCGCGCTCGTCACCGCCTATGGTCCGGACGCCTTTGGTCCCGACAAGAGCTTTGTGGCCGCGCAGGCAAGCGTAGTCGCCACCATGGTCTCGGGCATCCCGAGCGTGCCGTGGTTCGCAGGCGGTTTTATCGCCGGCATCGTCATGTATTGGCTCGGCATTCCGGCCATGATGATCGGTCTGGGCGTGTACCTGCCGTTCTACATGTCGCTCACGGCCTTCTTGGGCTCCTGCGTCAAGCTCGCCTACGACAAGTGGGCAGCCCACCGCGACGCCGGTTCCGGTCTTTCGGGCAAAGAGAAGGCTTCCAAGGATGCTGGCTTCCAGGAGCAGGGCCTGGTCGTCGCCAGCGGCCTGTTGGGAGGCGAGTCCGTCGTTGGCGTTATCCTGGCGTTTGCCTCCGTCGGCCTGAGTCTGCTGGGCTAAACCCAACAACAATGTACCCGTACAGAGCGCGGGGCCGGAGACCATCCGGCCCCGCGCTCTGTATCTGTCGAAACACTCGGCCGCAACCGCATTTGACGTCCCCCTTACCTGCTCGTCTAAGTTTCACGTCAAGATGACCACCCCGCCCGCCACGGTGTAGAGTACATGCTGCGAGCGCACCCGCGTTCCTGCGGCAATACGAGGTGGACATGGAACTCGACAAACAACAGATCAAGCGACTACGCAAACGCCATCACCGGCGCCACGGCATTCGACCTGCCCATAGTGAGGCCCTGGAGAACACCGGCCGCTTCCTAAAGCGCGCATTCAACATTCGCGAGGGTCGCGCACCCTATCACGTGATTCGCAAGCGCTTTGTAAACGGGGCGCGGCTGACCGGCTCGCACTTATGCATCCTCATCATCGCCATGCTCATCGCGAGCATCGGCCTCGATATCGACTCGGACATTGCCATCGTGGGCGCCATGCTCATCTGCCCACTCATGGGGTCGGTCCTTGCCATGGCATATGGCATCGCCACGCTCGACCGCGAGATTGCCGTCGAGGCCGTCGCCGGCCTCGCGCTACAGATGGCCTTTTGTCTGATCACGTCCACGCTGTATTTTAAGCTCTCGCCCCTTGGCACCACCACGGCCGCCATCATCGACAACTCGACGCCCACTGTGTGGGACCTTGCCGTCGCGCTCGCGGGCGGCTTTGCGGGCGGGCTGGGCAACTCGCGTGACCAGGAACCTGCCACGCTTATCGCCGGCGTGGCCGTGGCGACCGCGCTCATGCCGCCCCTGTGTGCGGCGGGCTATGGCATCGCCATTGCAAGCGGGTCACTGTTTCTCTCGGCGCTTTATGAGTTTGGCGTCAACGTGGTCTTTATCGCACTGGCTGCCGAAGCCGTGCTGCTTCTTTTGCGCGTGCCGCTCAAGCGCGACCTGAACGGCGACGGTATTGTGACTGCTGAAGAAAACGCCGAAGTCAACGAGCTATCGCGCAAGGTGCGCCGCCGCATCATCGTGGGCACGGTAATCTTTGCCATCCCCTGCATTATTATGACGGCGGGGTCTATTGGCTCGGCGCAGGCCGGCGTGCAAGACGGCTACGGCGTCACTGAAACCACGCGCGAACTTGCGGCGGTGCTGCCGGGCTTTAAGGATTACACCGTCGCCGTCGAGACCTCGGCCGCCGAAGGCGACAAGGAGGGCGTTGTCGAGCGCCAGATTGTCGCTCACGTAACGACAAGCGAGACGCTCGGGGCGCACGACCGCCGTGTTGCCCGCAAGCTCATCGACCTCAACGTGCCCGAACTCGATCGCGTGGAGTTTGACGTGAAGTGATGCGGAACGTGAGGTAGGCCCGGTACGAGCGCGCGCAGCCGCGGGGCACAGGCACAGCCAAGCGCAGCGCTACAGCTCGTACTTGTACACGCGGTAGATGTACTTCTCGGCTTCCATCTCGTACGTGGCAATGGGCAGTCCATAGCGATCGTACTCGGCAAAGGTCTTGGCTATGCCCGATGCCACGAGCATGCTATTCGAATCGCCGACGCGCTGCGCACTACTTACGTAACCTGAGAACGGCGCTGCGATCTGGTCCACAAGCTCGTAGGTGCGCGCGGTCTCGTCCACCGTAAAAATGCGCCCAAACGAATGCGTTCCCTTGCTGTAGTCGGTCACTACCGCAGCGCCCAGCTGGCCCCAGTCGAACTTGGGATAGCTCTCGGCAACACCAAAGTTGTTGTCGTATAGCAGCACCTGGTAGCGACCAGTCGCGGTCGTCTCGTCGTTTGGCAGATAGGTCACACTATGCTGGCCTGCGTTGAGCGAAAAATCGCCTTGAGCCTGCAGCAACTTGTCCTCAAAGCCCGAGCCGGCCCAAAACTCTGGCGAGCCCATAAGCCAATCGACCGTAGGCGTACCGTAGATATCCGTGAGCTTGATGACCGTTGAGGTCTCGCGCGAGCTGAGCAAAACGGTGCCGCCGCCGAGCCACTGGATCGTGTTGATGTGAATCCAATCCAGGTCGCCGTCCGAGGCAACCTTGGCACTTGCCTTGAGGTCGGGGAATATATCGCCCAGGTCCACGACGAGAGAGACGTCACCTGTTGTTATGTCGACCTTAATGATGAGGTCCTCTACATTAACGCGATCATCCTTATCTTTTTTGGCAGCCGCGCGATCGACGTCCAAATCGGCTTCGGAGCCGGCGTGACTCGCCAGCACCAGCAGGTTGCCATCGTCATCGAAAGCGTAGTCGTGGTGTAGCTCGTAGTCGCCCGTGCTCCAGACGTTTACCACCTGGCCGATGGCGTTGATCTGGGCCATCTTGGTAGTCGAGATGCTCATGATCATGCTGCCGTCGCCCGGGAACAGCAAGCGGTGGCTGCGGTAGCCGACAATCGGCACCTCGCCGCGAATCTGGCCGTCGTTGTCGTAGAGGTACATAAAGTCGAGCTTGGACGAGTCGTTGCCCAGAATAGTAAAGAGACCATCGGCAAGCGGCGTATTGGACTCCCCCGACGTGACGGTGAGCTGCTCTTCTTCCTCGCCTTTGAGAGCCGGCGTCTTGACCGTGAACGTCGAGGTGCGGCTGATACCATCTTGTGCCGTGCAAGTGATGGTTACCGTGTTTTTGTGGTTGGGAATGAGGCCGATGACCTTGAACTCGTGTTCCGTGGCCGGCGCGTCGCCGCCGTGGGGCGTATGGGAAAAAGCGGCGACCTTGGGCGTGTCACCAGTCTTTTTGCGACCGGCGACCTTGTAGGAGACGGTTACGGAATCCGTTGTCGCAAAGCGAACGTAGCAGCTCAGGGTATCGGTGCCAAAGGGATCCTGCGCGATAAACGGAGCGGTCTCGTTGTAGCCGCCGTCAGCGTACTCGGCATCGAGCCGCTCCTTGATGGCCGCCTGCTTCTCGACGTCGTAGGTCGCGACAATCTGCTTGTGGAGTTTCTTTTGCTCGTCAGTGAGCTCGTTGCTCGCAGTAGATGCGGCGCCCGTGCCGGCCCCGCCGACCGAGCAGCCCATGAGCCCTGTCCCGGCAAGCGCCAGCGCGCCCGCCGCACCCGCAAGAGCCGCTCGACGCGAAAACAGTCTGCTGTCCTTGTCACTCAATTCCATATCGTTACCGTCTTTGAATACCATTGTCGTTCCCTCATATACCACGGCGTTTGCCCAGCCCTGTCTAATTATGACTCACAGTTTAACAAACGCCCCTTAATGCAAGTTTAAGCTTCTAGCGATACGGAAACGCGGGGCGCGAAGGGAATCCGCAATCCTTCCGCTCCCAAGTGATCAATCGGGGCGGCCGCGATGGTGCTCGATCCAGTCCACGGCAAAGTCGACAAGTTCGCGTTGGCGCATAAAGCGGATTGTCCCGTTGCCGAGCGGAGCTGCGGCGCACTGACACTGCAAATGACACGTTTCTCAATGTTGCCGAGGGATCTTTTTAATACTTGAAGAAACCCTCGCCCGAGCTTTCGCCCAACTTGCCTTCGTCGAGCATCTGCTTGAGGACGGATGCCATGGCCTTAAAGTTGTAGGGCATCATCATCTTTTTGAGCAGCGGGCTCACCAAGCCCGGCACCTTCTGATACTGCATGACGATGTTGTAGGCCGTCTGGATGCCCACGGTGTCGAACACGCGGAACGGGCCCTTGGGCGCGCCAGTGCCGCGCGTCCATGCGAGGTCGATGCTCTTGGGGTCGCTGACGCCCGAGACGTACAGATCAAGGCCCGAAAGCAGCCACGGCACCAGCATGGAATTGAGCAGATAGCCGTTCTTTTCCTTGTTGACGGGCAGGGCAAGCATACGGATGTCGCTAGCAAAGTCGACGAGCTCATCGAAATAGCGTTTGTCGGTCTGGTCCTGAGCCATGACCTCGGTCATGTTGTTCTTCCAGATGGAGTTGGCAAAGTGCAGCGACAGGTACTTCTCGGGGCGGCCGGTGTACTTGGCAAAGGTGCTCGGTAGCAGCGTGGAGGAGTTCGTCACGACAACGGTCTTTTGCGGGAGAACCGGGGCGAGCTTCTTGTAGAAGTCGATCTTTGCCTGGGTGTCCTCGGCCATCGACTCGATAACCAGATCGGCGTCGGCCACTGCCTTGGCAAGATCGAGCTCTAGCTTAAGTGTGGAGTAGGCACGCTCGACGGCGGCGAGCGCCGCCTCCTTGTCGAAGGGCTGGTCACTATCGGCGATACCGGCACACCACTCGCCCGTGCCGTCCGCCATGCCCTCGATAGCCGCGATGTACTCCTCGCGCACATGATCGATCTTGGGCTGAGTGCGGCCGATGCTGCCCTCGCTGCGCAGCCAGATCGTCACATCGAAGCCGCAGTAGGCAGCCTGAAAGGCAATCTGGCTTCCCAACACGCCGCCACCGGCAACACAAACGGTCTTGTAGCTCATAGGAACAGTCCTCTCTTACGTAATTCCATGGATGTGTATTTATTCAACCGTAAGGATGACGCGCGCTGGGGGTGGGTTCCATAAACGGACGGTAATTTGCGGCGAACGGCTACATATGTTCATTATCTCAGGGTTCCAAGGGCGATTTTTGGTGCCACTGACACGTCGCTTTCGGAAGAGGTGATAGTTGGGGCGTTTACGCAGCATACGTCCAGCAAAAACGGGTGGTAGCCGATACGGCTACCACCCGTTTGTCTCATATCTAGCACATAGCAGGCCAACTACTTCTTAATGCCGCGTCCCAGACGCTTGGCGACCGATGCAACGGCCTCCTCGCTGACCGAGCCACAGCTCACGCAGCCATCATGGGCACGCATCTGGCCGGTGACCTCGTCCATCGCGAGCGGCGCCACCTTCTCGAGCTTAAAGCCCTTACCGGCGCGCATGTTTTCCTTGGCCACGCTGATCATGAGCTTAATGCGGTTGAGCTGGTTGACCTCGGACGCGCCGGGGTCGTAGTCCACCGCGACAATGTTGCTCTCGGGGTGCTGACGGCGCAGCTCCTTGATCGCGGCCTTGCCCACCACGTGGTTAGGCAGGCACGCGAAGGGCTGCGTGCAGATGATGTTGGGCGCGCCATGGTCAATCAGGTCGAGCATCTCGGCCGTGAGCAGCCAGCCTTCGCCCATGTTGTTGCACACCGAAAGCACCGTACGGGCCTTGTCCGCCATGGTGCCGATGCGCTCGGGCGCCTCAAAGCGGCGGGACTTTTGGAGCAGCTCCTCCACCGGCGTACGCATCCAGTCCACGAGCTTGATGAGCGCCTGCATACCAGCGCGCGTGGTTGCAGAGCTTCCGAGCTCATCCTTCTGCAGCTCGGCGTTGCTCATGGAGTACAGGAAGAAGTCGAGCAGGCCCGGCACCACGGCCTCGCAGCCCTCGCGCTCGATAACGTCGACCACGTGGTTGTTGGCTGTGGGGTGGAACTTGACCAAGATCTCGCCGACCACGCCCACGCGCGGCTTGGTGCCCTCGCCCACGAGCTGCATGGTGTCGAACGCGCGGATGGCCTCGCGGCACAGCTTGGTGTAGTTGTGGCGGTTGAACTTGGGCGCCAGCTTGCGGGCGCGCGCCATGTACTCCTCGTAGAGTGCGTTGGCGGCACCGGGCGTAGCCTCGTATGGACGACAGCGATAAAGCATCTGCATCATCACGTCGCCAAAGAGCACCGCGTAGACTGCCTGCTTAAGCAGCGCCGGCGTAATCTTAAAGCCGGGGTTGTCCTCACCGAGCGCCACCGCCGAAAGCGAGATCACCGGAATCTCGGGGTGGCCGCTCTCGCGCAGGGCCTTGCGGATGAGTGCGATGTAGTTGGTGGCACGGCAGCCGCCGCCGGTCTGGCTGATAACCACGGCCGTCTTGGACAGGTCGTACCGGCCGCTCTCGATGGCCTCCATAATCTGGCCGGTCACCAAAATGGACGGATAGCAAATGTCATTGTTCACATAGCGCAGGCCGGCCTCGACGGCGTCGTGATCGGTCGAGGGCAGCAGCTCCAAGTTGTAGCCGGCACCGCGGAACACCTCTTTGACCAGGTCAAAGTGGATCGGCGCCATCTGCGGGCACAGGATGGTGTAGCCCTCCTCGCGCATCTGCTCGGTAAAGGGCACCTTGGGCCACGCGGTCGATGCGCTCTCGCGCTGAGCCTCGAACGTGTACTTGCGGCTCGCGAATGCGGGGGCATCCGTGGAGGGAGCCACCGGCGCGGCATCGCCCTGCTCGTAGGTCTCGCCCGCGGCCGCGGCCTCGGCCAAGCGCTCAGCCTCCTGGTCCTTAAGCGCGGCCATGAGCGAGCGGATGCGGATGCGCGCGGCGCCCAGGTTGGACACCTCGTCGATCTTGAGCACGGTGTAGATCTTGCCGCTGGCCTCCAGAATCTCCTGCACCTGATCGGTAGTCAGAGCGTCCAGGCCGCAGCCGAAAGAGTTGAGCTGGATCAGGTCCAGGTCGTTGCGCATCGTAACAAAACGGGCGACAGCGTACAGGCGGCTGTGGTACATCCACTGGTCGACGACGCGGATGGGGCGCTCGGGCTTCACCAGGTGCGCAAGCGAATCCTCGGTAAAGACCGCAAAGCCAAAGCTCGAGATAAGCTCGGGCAGGGCGTGGTTGATCTCGGGGTCGTTGTGGTAGGGGCGGCCGGCGAGCACGATGCCGTGACCGCCGTGGTCCTCGACCCACTTAAGGGTCTCCTCGCCCATGGTCTGGATGTCCTCGTGGAAACGCGCATCGGCCTCAAAGGCAGCGTTGACGGCGGCATCGACCTCGGAGCGCGTGATCTTGGGACCGCGCACGCGACCGCGACCGGCCTCAGCATCGGCCACGCGGTCGACGGCAAGCACCTGGTACAAGCGGCGCTTGAGCTCGGTCTTGTCGTGATAGGGCACAAACGGGTACAGGAACTCGATATTCTGCTCACGAATCTCGTCGATATTGAGTGCCAGCGCCGTGGGGTAGCTCATGACGATGGGGCAGTTATAGCAATTGCCAGCCGTCGGATCCTCCTTGCGCTCCCAGCGCACGCACGGCATCCAGATAAAGTCGACATCGCGGTCGATAAGGTTCATCACGTGGCCGTGGCTCATCTTGGCCGGATAGCACACGCTCTCGGACGGCATGGACTCGATGCCTGCCTGGTAGGTCTTCTTGCTCGACTGGTCGGACAGCTGCACGCTAAAGCCCAAGCGCGTAAAGAACGCATGCCAGAAGGGGTAGTTCTCGTACATGTTGAGTGCGCGCGGGATACCCACGGTGCCGCGCGGGGCCTCGTCGGGGCTCAGCACCTCGCGATTAAAGAGCAACTCGTTTTTCTTTTTGAAGAGGTTAGGGGCCTCGGTCTTTTGCTTTTTGTGGCCGGCGCCCTTCTCGCAGCGGTTGCCGGTAATGAAGCGCCTACCGCCGCCAAAGTCATTGACGGTGAGCTGGCAGTTGTTGGAGCAGCGACCGCAGCGGACGTGCTTTTGCGTCACAGTGAGGTGCGCGATGTCCTCGGCCGAAAGGATGGTCGAGGTGCCGTCGACGCCAGCGCGATCGCGGGCGAGCAAGGCCGCGCCATAGGCGCCCATGCAGCCGGCGATGTCGGGACGCACGGCGTGAACGCCGGTGAGCTGCTCAAACGCGCGCAGCGTGGCATCGGACATAAAGGTGCCGCCCTGGACGATCACCTGGCTTCCGATCTCCTTGGGATCGCGCAGCTTAATGACCTTGAACAGGGCATTCTTAATGACGGAATAGGACAGACCGGCCGCGATGTCGCCCACCGTGGCACCTTCCTTTTGCGCCTGCTTAACACGCGAATTCATAAAGACCGTGCAGCGACTGCCCAGGTCCACCGGAGCCTTGGCATGGATGGCGGCGTCGGCGAACGCGCGCACGTCCATGTTCATAGAGACGGCGAAGCTCTCGATAAAGCTACCGCAGCCCGACGAGCAGGCCTCGTTGAGCATGATGTGCTCGATAACGCCGTCCTTGACGCGCAGGCACTTCATGTCCTGACCGCCAATGTCCAGGATAAACTCGACGCCGGGCAGGAATGCCTTGGCGCCGCGCAGGTGCGCGACGGTCTCGATCTCGCCGGAATCGGCCTTGAGGGCCTCGATGAGCAGCGCCTCGCCGTAACCCGTGGTGGTCACGTGGCCGATGGTGCAGCCGGCGGGGATGTGGTTGTAGAAATCGGCCATGATGACCTTGGCCGTACCCAGGATGTCACCGTTGTTGTTGCCGTACCAGGTATGCAGCAACTGGCCGTCCTCACCCACAAGCGCGGCCTTCATGGTGGTGGAACCGGCGTCGATACCGATGAACACGCGACCGGTGTAGCCTTCGAGCTTGCCCTTGGGAACGACCTCGGTGTCGTGGCGGGTCTTGAACTCGGCAAAGTCCTCGTCGGTGGCAAAGAGCGGATCCAGACGCTCGACCTCGGCGCCCTGTGTGTCACCCAGGGCATCGATGGCCTCGATGAGCTGCGGGAACGTGCTGAGCTTATTGGACTCGTGCGCCATGGCGGCACCGCTCGCCACAAACAGGTGAGCATTTTGGGGCACGATGCGGTGCTCCTCGTCCAGGTTGAGCGTGAGGTAGAAGCGATGGCGCAGCTCGGAGAGATACTGCAGCGGGCCGCCCAGGAAGGCGACGTTACCGCGGATGGGACGGCCGCACGCTAGGCCCGAGATGGTCTGGGTCACGACGGCTTGGAAGATGGAGGCGGCCACGTCCTCGGGGCGGGCGCCCTCGTTGAGCAGCGGCTGGACGTCGGTCTTGGCAAAAACGCCGCAGCGGCTGGCGATGGGATAGATGGTGGTGGCGTTGGCCGCGAGTTCGTTAAGGCCGCTGGCGTCGGTGTGCAGCAGGGTTGCCATCTGGTCGATGAACGCACCCGTACCGCCGGCACAGGTGCCGTTCATGCGCTGCTCGATGCCGTTATCGAAGTAGATGATCTTGGCGTCCTCGCCGCCCAGCTCGATGGCGACATCGGTGGCCGGGATGAGGGTCTCGACGGCGCGCTTGCTGGCGATGACCTCTTGGACAAACTCCAGGTCGAGCCACTGGGACAGCAGCAGGCCGCCCGAGCCGGTAATGGCGCAGGTCATTTGGACCGTCGGCAGCACGGCCGCAGCGCCCTCGAACAGGTCGCGGGCGCAGGCGCGGACGTCGGTGTGGTGGCGCTGGTACTTGGCGTAGACGATCTGGTTGTCATCGTTGAGCACAGCGAGCTTGACGGTGGTGGAGCCCACGTCGATGCCCAGGTGCAGGTTGCCGTGGGCGGCCTCGGGGTTGAAGATTGCGCCTTCGGGGGCGTGGGCGGCGGCTTCGGGCTCGGCGGCGGTGGCGGGCTCGCTAGCGACGGACGTCTCCCCTACCGAGTTCTTGGCATCGGCAACTGCCTCGACAACTTTCTCGGCAGCCGCGGTCGCGGCCTTCTGCGCGGCGTCCACCACGGTGGGCGCAGCCTCGCGTGCGGCGGCGACCATGCGGTCCTTGATGCCCTCGACGAGTTTGCTCATTGTCTCTCCTCTTAGTTGTTGGACTCGACGGTTGCGGGGGTGTCGGCCGCGTCCTCGAGCTGCAAGTTCAATAGCTTCATGCCGTACTCCGGCACGTTGATATCGATGGGTTGGCTATACAGGTCACCAGGGCGCACAAAAGCGAGCACCGTCATCATGCGCGCCATGGCCTCGGGCGATTCGGTGAGCCCACGCTCAAACCAGCGCTGAATCATGCCGACCTCGGCACTCACGACGTAGGTGACGTAGTAGTCAAAGAACGTGCCCAGCGCCAGGCCCAAAATGCCCGTCTGTGCACGCGGCACCACAGCCTCACGCGCGGTGTCGATAATCCTTTTAATGAAGGCCTGGTCGCCGCCCGGACCCAGCAGCGCACCGATCAAGTCGCGGTTGGCCGCAAGATAACGCAGTAGCTCAACCGAACCGGGCGCCGGCTCGAGCTCATCGATGTTGTGATAGAGATCGGGCAGCCGAGCTGCGGTGATGAGCTCAATACGCTCACGGATCTCGGCCAGCAAGCCGTCCTCGATTTGATTGATAAAGTCGGGGATATCGCGGTAATGCGAATAGAACGTACGGCGCGTAAGGCCAGCACGCTCGGTGAGCGACGCGACGTTAATGCGCGAAAGGTCGCCGCTTTCGGCAAGCTCGCTGGCAAGTGCCTGGCGAAGGGCACGCTGCGAGCGAAGGGACCGGCGATCGCATTTCTCGAGCTGGGACAAGCGTCCTCCTTGTTACTCAGCCTGTGCGCTATTGCACAGTGCGAGTATTATTGCACACCGTGTGCATCAACACGTAAAGGCAATATTTGGATGCGACGAAGGGGCAGTCCCTTTGTCACATTATTCGATGATGGTGCGGGGGTTTTGCTTATGCATGGTGGCGAGCATGTGTTTGGGGACGGCGTGGACCATGCAGCTGCCGATAGTCGCGCTCGCGGCGGCCTTGGCCGCGTCACTGCCGTTTTTGGTCGCGTAGCTGTGGCGGAAGCGCTTGAGCATGGCGATGTCGTTGCCGCCGTCGCCGTAAACCGCGACCTCGTCCTCGGCAATGCCGTAGTAGCCCGCCAGCCAGGCCACACTCTCGCCCTTGTTACACGCCACGTCCGTGATCTCAAACATCACCGGATCGAACGGCGCGTTGACCACGCGGTCCGAGCGCTCGGCCAAATACGCCTTAAGGTCGCGCTCCAGCTCGGGCGAGGTCACGCGACAATTGATCTTGCATACGTCATGGCGCAGGATGTCACCGATCGACTGGTCGAAATACTGTTCCTCGTGATACCCCCCACGTGCACGCATGCCGCGCATCACGATGCGCTTGATAGGACTGTCCTTTTTAAAGCCCGCCTGGTGCATCTCGAACGATCCGCTCGAGAACATGCCATCGGGCGTGGAGCAGTCGAAGCAAATGTCCGGGAACGCCTTGAGCAGCTCCTCGGTAACCTGCGGGTCGATGGTCCAGGTCTTGAGCACCTCGCCATGGCTGTTGCGTACGATGGATCCGTTGGAGCAGCAGGCGTCGAGTGCCAGACCCGTAAAGCCATGCTCGCCAATCGGCAGCGTCGAGCGCCCGGTCGCGGGAACCACATGCAGGCCAGCTTCGGTCAGCTCGCGAATGGCACGGCGGATGGTCCCATCTGCCTCGTGTAGGGCGTTCAGCAGCGTTCCGTCTAAGTCACTCGCAAACATCTTGATCATGGGCATGCCTCTCCTTCGTCTGCACGATATTGTAGACGAGAACGGGCGCGCCCCAAGAGAGGCACACCCGTCAGGCGGTCGATTCTACACCGCGGCGGGGCCGTGTTCGCCGGTGCGGATGCGGATAACTTCCTCGACCGGCTCGACCCAAATCTTGCCGTCTCCAACGGCACCGGTGCGAGCAGCATTGCAGATGATGTCGACAATTCCGTCGACATGCTCATCGGCGCAGATGAGGGTGAACTGCACCTTAGGGATCGTGTTGACAAGCAACTCGTTGCCGCGCACGTATTCCTTCCAGCCATGCTGTGCGCCGCAGCCCTGCACCTGGTTAATAGTCATGCCACGAACATCAGCAGCAAACAGCGCGTCTTTAAGAACCTCAAGCTTCTCGGCACGAACGATCGCCGTAATCTTCTTCATAGTGAATTCCTCTCTTTTCTTTAATAAAGAAATGAACCGCTCGTTCATGTGGCACGGGTTTTCCAGGTGCCCGAGATTGCCCCGAAAGAGGAGCGCCGCGTACTTCGGTACGCAAGCGACGGTTTGAGGGGCAAGGTCGGGTGCCTGGGAAAGCCGTGCTGCTAATCGAGCCCAGAGAACGAAGGATACGCGCTCTCGCCGTGCTGACTCGCATCCAGGCCCAGCGCCTCGTCTGCCTCGTCCACGCGCAGGCTGCCGCGAAACAGCGCCTTGACCACCGCGGCGATCACCAAATCGAGCACCAGTACAAGAGCGACCGTCACCACAATGCCCAAGATCTGCGAGATGAGCAGCGACACGTCGCCCGTGTAGAACAGGCCGCCCTTACCGGTCCACGAGAGCTCAGGCACGCAGAACAGGCCCGTGAGCACGCCGCCCAAGATGCCGCCGATGCCGTGGCAGCCAAACGCGTCGAGCGCATCGTCGTAGCCAAACTTAGTCTTAAGATGGCTGATAGCCAGGTAGCAGACAGGCGATACGATCAGGCCCATGACCAGCGCTGCCCACGGCTCGACAAAGCCCGCACCCGGCGTGACCACCACAAGGCCCGCAACCAGACCGGTGCTGGCACCCACCAGCGTGGGGCGACCGGTGCGCACGCGCTCGACGACAAGCCACGAGACCATGCCCGCCGCGCTGGCCGTCACGGTGTTGAGGATGGCGAGCGCCGCCACGGCGTCGGCCTTAAACTCGCTGCCGCCGTTAAAGCCAAACCAGCCAAACCAAAGCAGGCCGGCGCCCAGCGCCACAAACGGCACGTTATGCGGGCGGTAGCTCACCATGCCAAAGCCGCGACGACGGCCGAGCATTAAGCAGAGAATCAGGCCCGTCAGACCGGACGAGATGTGCACCACGTCGCCGCCCGCAAAGTCGAGCGCACCGATGATGTCGCCGATAAAGGAACCCTCACCGCCCCAGACCATGTGGGCGAGCGGCGCATAGACCACGAGCAGCCAAATGCCCAGGAAGGCCGTCATGGCACCAAACTTAACGCGGCCGGCCAGGCTGCCCGTGACGATAGCAGTCGTGATCATGGCAAACGCCATTTGGAAGGTGATGTTGATGATTTGAGGGTAGACGGCACCGTCCGCAGCATTGCCCTCGGCCGCCTGCAGCACCTGGTTGAGCACCGGCAAGCACAGCAGCTGGTCAAGGCCTCCAATAAACGGGCTCGAGCCGTCGCCGCCGTAGGCCAGCGACCAGCCGGCGACAATCCACAGCACACCAACCAGACCAATGGTGCCAAAGCACATAAGCATGGTGTTGATGACATTTTTGCGCCTGGACAGGCCACCATAGAAAAACGCCAGACCCGGTGTCATTAAAAACACGAGCATGGTGCAGATGAGCATAAACGTTGTCGATCCCGTATCGTACATTCGCTCCCCTTTGGTCGCATGAACGTTGCGGCGCCCATAATGCGGCCGAAGGGCAACTGGTGTAGACCAGATACGGCGTTGTTAAACGCTGCGTTGTCGAATGGAAACGGTACCGCAATCTTGGAAACGGCACGGCAACGGGCACGAAACGAACGGGAAATACGCGAGCAAGGGAGCCGTGTGCGCGCCCATCCCGGCTAGCGCCGAAACAGCTCGTGGGCGCGGTCGCGGAGATTAGTTGCTCGAATGACGCCCTCGTAGCGATTGATGCGCAGACGCGGGAAGGCATTGAAGAAGCGCAGGTCGCGACGGCTGAGCGACACGCTCGGCACCGGACGGCTTGCGCGCCTGCCGGCACGGAGACGGGCGAGCGACGGCCGAGGCATGCTCGGCGCGGCATCGGCCACGCGGCGGGCGGCAAGCGCCAGTCCGCGAGCACCATCCGAGATAAACGTCGGCATCGAAGCCTTCTCGCGCAGGGCATCGAGCGCCGCGTCGCCCAGCTCGGCCAGCCACGCGTTAACGGCGCGGCTACGGATATGCGTCTGCGCTACCGAGTCGATCGTCGAATCGGGAATACGTTCGAGCATGGAGTCGGACGCATCGGCGAGCGACTCATTGATGCGGTCGGCAAGGTCGGCCCGGACGCGCTCCAGCTGATCGGACAGACGCCGCCAACTGGCCAAAGAGCACGCTGCGTCAACCATCATCGCGACCGAGACGATAAAGGCGGACAGCCGCACAATCAGCACCGGCAGATGGCCAAGCAGTCCCAGCAATGCCGGCTCCACTAAACGACAAATGCACAACGCGCCCAGGCCAAACGCGCAGGCCCAGTACAGGCAGATACGTCCGTGCAAGTTAAACGGCAGGTGTGAGTAGTCCCAAAAGCGTGCGCCTGTTGCCTTTTCCAATAGAAGGCCCACACTGTACTCGATTACGCTGCACACAAGCGCCGCGGCGACAAATTGGCTCGAGGCATCCGGAATCCCGCGCAGCAAAAGCCAGCAGGCTATGCCGCCCACACCATAGATAGGGCAACACGGCCCCAGCAAGAATCCGCTGTTGGCAAAGCGTCCTTGGTTGAGCATGGCGCAGACTGTTGACTCCCATGCCCAACCGCAAAACCCGTAAAAGGCAAACGAGAGCACCAGTGCCGAGAGCGGACAGGCGGCAAGCGTCGCGCCGTCAAATGCCATGTCGATCGCGGTCCCCACCGTCTACCCTCTCCTCTTTTCGCTCGATTCTTCACTCACGCCATCGTCTGCCTCGTCCTTGCGCGGCAGACGGCCGGCGACCGTCTCGCGCAGAGCACACCATTTATCCGCCAGGCACACAATCCATGCCTCACGACACGTCGGCGGCACCGGCACCAGCGGAAACATATGCCGCACGATAATATTCCGCTCGCGCGACGTCAGCTCAAAATCTTCCTCCGCACGCGCCAGGGCAAAAAACGGATGCCGAAATCCGTGCAGGCGATGGCTTGGGTCGGGATCGTGCCAGTCATAAAGAAAGTAATCGTGCAGCAGGGCCCCGCGCAGCAACGAGGCGCGGTCGACGGAGATACCGACACGGCCCAAGCGCTCGGCAAAGGACAGGCTCGCCCGCGCTACCGAAGTCACATGTGCATAGACCGTCACATCGCCATGCTGGATAAACCCGCGCGTCAGGTCCAGACGGCCCGCCTGCGCCAGTTGACGGGCAGCATGGTCTACTTCGCACGCGATTTTCTCGGCACGAACGACATCGGACATGCTGCCTCCTTCAGCGACTCACGGCGACAAGCCACAGCCTGCACGCATTGAATTAATCATCATCGAATCTACCAGTATGGCACCGGACAAAACGTTTCGCCCCACCAGTTGGCGAATTACCGCGCCGCCGTCACATATCAAACGCCAAAATGTGCGAGACTGTTTTGTGCAATTGTGCCGGCCGAGGGAGCGCCGGCGCTCGATTCGCATGGAGTAACCCACAACGATGCTGCTTACGCAAACGACAACGCCCGAGGACGTCAAGGCTCTCGACCGCGCCGAGCTTCCGCTGCTCTGCGGCGAGATCCGCCAGGCAATCCTCGAAAGCTCCGCCGTCGTCGGTGGGCACGTTGCCCCCAACCTGGGCGTCGTTGAGCTTACGGTTGCGCTTCATCGCGTGTTTAACTCCCCCATCGACAAGATTGTCTTTGACGTTTCGCACCAGACCTACGCCCACAAGGCGCTGACGGGGCGCGCGTACACCTATATCGATCCGGATCGTTATGGTGAGGCTTCTGGCTTTGCCAATCCCGACGAGTCCGAGCACGACCTGTTCGCCATGGGCCATACCTCCACGTCGGTGAGCCTGGGCTGCGGCCTTGCCCACGCGCGCGACCTGGCGGGTGACGCGTACAACGTCATTACCATCATTGGCGACGGTTCGCTTTCGGGCGGCCTGGCGTTTGAGGGCCTCAACAACGCCGCCGAGCTCGACAGCAACTTGATCATCATCGTCAACGATAACGACCAGTCCATCGCCGAAAACCATGGCGGCCTGTATCGCAATCTGGCCGATCTGCGCGCCAGCAACGGCGCCTGTGAGCGCAACGTTTTCCGCGCGATGGGGCTCGACTACCGCTATCTGGACACCGGTAACGATGTGTTAGCCCTCGTCGACGCGCTGCAGGAACTACGCAATATCGATCATCCCATCGTGCTGCACGTCTCCACCGCCAAGGGCAAGGGCTTTGAGCCGGCCCAGAGCGACCCCGAGCGCTGGCACCATGTGGGTCCGTTTGACATGGCAACCGGGCGCAAGCTCTGCCCGGGCCATCCGAGCGAGCCTGCGCCGCGCACCTATGCCGACATTACGGGCGAGGCACTCAGCGCCGCCATCGAGCGCGATCCGCGGGTCGTGGGCATCACGGCCGCCACGCCCTACATCATGGGCTTTACACCCGAGCTTCGCGCCGCGGCCGGCAAACAGTTCGTCGATGTGGGCATTGCCGAGGAGCACGCCGTGACCTTTGCCACCGCGCTTGCGCGCTCGGGCGCCAAGCCAGTCTTTGGTGTGTACGGCACGTTTTTGCAGCGCGCCTACGACGAGCTGTGGCACGACCTGTGCCTCAACGACACCCCCGCAACCATCCTGGTGTTTGGCGCGTCGATCTTTGGCACCACATCCGAGACGCACCTCTCGTTCTTTGATATATCCATGCTGGGCGGACTTCCCAACATGCGCTATCTGGCACCGGCCTGCATGGAGGAATACCTGTCCATGCTGAGCTGGTCGCTCGACCACCGCGAGCATCCCGTGGCGATCCGCGTTCCGGGCATTGGCCTGGTTAGCCGCCCCGATTTGGCGCCCGCCGAGGACACCGACTACAGCGCCGTTCGCTACGACGTGGTGCGTCAGGGCCGCGACGTTGCCGTGCTCGCGCTTGGCGATTTCTTTGAGCTGGGCGAGCGCGTAACAAACCGCTTGGCTGCCGAATACGGCATAGAGGCCACGCTCGTCAACCCGCGCTTTGCAACCGAGCTTGACCGCGAGTCTCTCGATGGCCTTGCCGCCGAGCATCGCGTTGTCGTCACCCTCGAGGACGGCATCTTGGACGGTGGCTGGGGCGAGCGCGTCGCGTGCTACTTGTCCTGCACGCCCGTGCGCACGCGCACCTTTGGCATCGCCAAGGGCTTTCCCGACCGCTACGACCCCAACGAGTTGCTTGCTCAGAACGGCATAACGGTCGAGAACATGGCCGCCGAAGCGGTACGCCTGCTGAGCGAGTAGAAAAACCTCCGCAAGGGAAGCACCCCTGCGGAGGTTTTTTCCCAACTCAATTGTCTCGATCTGTAACACCTAGAGGACAAATCCTCGCCCAATTGTTACAGATCTAGACAAACCGTCTTTGCCCCTGTTGTTTGTCTCAATCTGTAACAGATAGAGACCTTTTGTCCGTCCAGATGTTACAGATCGAGACACTCAAATCCCCCTAAAGAGAAAATCTCAATCTGTAACAGTTACTCGGCAAAAATGGCTGCAGGTGTTACAGATTGAGACAAAACAGCGAGGCAGGCCGCCACATCTGCAAGAACCACCACAAAGGTGCCTGTCCCCTTTGTGGTAGTTTTAAGTCATGGTCGGCGCGAAAAACGAATAGCCGTTCATACGCGATCTCCTTACTTATATATGTCGCGTTGCCGCCATTATAGCGACCGCCGCGAGCGACCATGCTGTCCGCAAAACGCTATCTCAGCTGTAATAATCGACGTTTGCCCAGATAAAACCTGCCAAAATAAACCTGTCCCTTTTTGGTAGGTAGAATTACCCATAAGGTAAGTATGTTTCTGAGTTATTTCGTGTTGACCCATTTGAGCGCGATAGGGTATAACTCTATTCAACCGCTAGGGATTTTATTGAGAAAGGTGTTCTACCATGAGCAAGAGCCTCTCCCAGCAGGTCGTTTTCGACCGTCGCGGCTTCATCGCCGCCACCTTTGCAACCGTCGCCGGCCTTGGTCTTGCCGGCTGCTCCGACACCAGCGCCGAGACCGACAAGGGTTCCGCCGCCGGCTCCTCCAAGAGCCCCGAGGACACCGAGGCTTCCACCACGCTCGATGCCAAGGCATTCGACAAGCTCGTCGACAACGGCCCCAAGGCCGATGATGACGCCATCGCCGCCAGCACCTGGGCCACGGCCGTCAAGGACGCCGGCGTCTTTAAGATCGGTGGCGTTCAGACCTCCACGCTCTTCTCCCTCCTCAACGAGAAAGACGGCAAGACCCGTGGCTTCGACGCCGGCATCGCGCAGCTCCTGTCCAACTACATTCTGGGCGAGAACAAGGTCGAGATCACCCAGGTGACCTCGGACACGCGTGAGTCCGTCCTGCAGAACGGCCAGGTCGACGCCGTCTTTGCCACCTACACTATTACCGATGAGCGCAAGAAGCTTGTCTCCTTTGCCGGTCCCTACTACTACACCCAGCAGGCTATCCTGGTGCTCGCCGACAACGACGACATCAAGAGCGTCGACGACCTGGCCGACAAGAACGTCGCCGTCCAGTCCGGCTCCAACGGCCCCGCCATCCTGGAGGAGTTCGCCCCCAAGGCCAGCCAGCAGGAGTTCAAGACCGACGAGGAGGCCCGCCAGGCACTTCAGCAGGGCCGCGTTGACGCCTACGTCATCGACAACAACATGCAGCAGAGCGCCCTGGTCCGCGAGCCCGGTAAGTACAAGATCGCCGGCAAGCCCTTCGGCAGCAAAGAGCCCTACGGCATCGGCCTGCCGCTCGATTCCGACGGCGTCGCCTTTGTCAACGACTTCCTTAAGAAAATCGAGGACGATGGCACCTGGACCGAGCTGTGGCAGATCTGCATCGGCGATCGCACGGGCGACACCAACGTTCCCGAGCTGCCCGAGATCGGCGCCTAGACAGCGAGCCCAGTAACGGCCGCTACGAAACCATACGGAAACGCACGATGCGCTTTATTGCGCTAAACTGTTTCCACACTGAGTTGTCGGGGCTTCCGTACACACGGGAGCCCCTTTCCTTATCGGCGGGAGGTCCGCATGAGTCTCTCCGAGCTCTGGTCGCTCTATGGCCAGAACTATATCGACGCGCTGCTAGCAACCTGGGGCATGACGCTTGAGTCGTTTGCCATCGCCATGGTGCTGGCCGTCGCTGTCACCGTGATGCGCGTGTCGCCGCTCAAGCCGCTGCGCATTTTTGGCGACCTGTATGTTCAGGTCTTCCGTAACATCCCCGGCATCGCGCTGCTTATCATCGTCGTCTATGCGCTGCCGCCGCTCAAGGTCGTCCTGCCCTACCGCACCTGCGTTATCGTCGCCACGGTCCTTTTGGGCTCGGCCTTTGGCTCCGAGAACTTTATGAGCGGCATCAACACCGTCGGCGTCGGCCAGGTGGAAGCCGCGCGCTCGCTCGGCATGAGCTTCAGCCGTATCCTCGCCAAGATCGTGATTCCGCAGGCGCTGCGCTCGAGCGTGCTGCCCATGACCAACCTCTTTATCGCCGTCATGCTCACCACCGCACTCGGCAGCCAGGTACCGCTTCAACCGCAGGAGCTCACCGGCGTGGTGAGCTACATCAACACGCGCTCGCTCGGCGGCGTCGCCGCGTTCTTTATCTCGGCGCTCGGCTACCTGGGCACGGCCTTTGTGGTGAGCCACATTGGCAACTACATCGATAAGAAGGTGAGGATCCTCCGATGAGCAAGCATTCCACCTCCGCGCTCACCATGCGCGATGCGCTCTACGAGGCCCCCGGCCCCAAGATGCGCGCCAAGATTCGCATCGGCACCGCTATCTCGCTTGTTGCCGTCACCGCGCTCGCCGTCCTCGTGTTGCAGCGCTTTTATGTGACCGGTCAGCTTTCGGTCCACTATTGGTATTTCTTTACGCACCTCACCACCTGGAAGTTCCTGCTTGCCGGCTTTGAGGGCACCGTTAAAGTCGCACTCACCGCTGGCGCCATCGCGCTGGTGTTGGGCCTAGCCCTTATGCTCGGCCGCACCAGCGACATTAAGCCGCTGCAGCTGGTCTGCCGCGTGCTCACCGATTTCTTCCGCGGCGTACCGAGCCTGCTGTTCATCTACTTCTTCTTTTTGGTGCTGCCTCAGTACAAAATTGCGCTGCCGTCGTTTTGGATGCTCACGCTCCCCGTCGCGCTCGCTGCAGCCGGCGTGCTGGCCGAGATTTTTCGCGCGGGCGTCAACGCCGTGCCGCGCGGGCAGGTCGAGGCAGCCCAAGCGCTCGGTCTCTCCAAAGCTAAAATCACCTTTAAAATCGTGCTGCCGCAGGCGATTCGGTTTATCATTCCGTCGTTGATTTCGCAGCTTGTGGTCGTAGTCAAAGACACCACCGTCGCCTACGTGGTGAGCTACCCCGACCTCATGCAAAATGCCCGCGTGCTCATTACCAACTACGACGCCCTCGTGTCGGTCTACCTGGTAATCGCGGTCATCTACATCCTCATCAACGTCGCGATCAACAAGGCCGCTGTCTACGTTTCGCACAAGACCGGCGCGACCATCATCCGCTAACGCTTTACCATTTCCAGTCATAAGGAGCCGAGCACCATGGCACAGAGCACCTCTTCCACCGGCAATCAGCCGCTGATCGAGCTCAGGCACGTCGATAAGCACTATGGCGATCTGCACGTCCTCAACGACATCAATCTCTCGGTCGACCGCGGCGAGGTCGTCGTCGTGATCGGCCCCTCGGGCTCGGGCAAGTCGACCATGTGCCGAACCATCAACCGCTTGGAAACCATCGACTCGGGCGAGATCCTCATCGAGGGCGAGCCCCTGCCGCAGGAAGGCAAGGACCTTGCCCGTATGCGTGCCGAGCTGGGCATGGTATTTCAGCAGTTCAACCTGTTCGCACATATGACCGTGCTGCAGAACGTCATGCTGGGACCGGTCGACGTGCTGGGCGTCTCCAAGGACGAGGCCCGCGAGCGCGCCATGGACCTGCTGGGCCGCGTGGGCGTTGCCGAACAGGCTGATAAGGTGCCCGCACAGCTCTCGGGCGGCCAGCAGCAGCGCGTAGCCATCGCCCGCTCGCTTGCCATGCAACCCAAGGCCATGCTTTTTGATGAGCCCACGAGCGCCCTTGACCCCGAGATGATCAACGAGGTGCTCGAGGTCATGGTCCGTCTGGCCCAGCAGGGCATGACGATGATCGTCATTACGCACGAGATGAACTTTGCCCGCCGCGTGGCCGACCGCGTCGTGTTTATGGCCGACGGCCAAATCGTGGAAACCGGCACGCCCGACGAGTTCTTCGACCACCCCCAGACCAAGCGCGCCCAGGACTTCCTCAACTCCATCAAGGGCCACTAACCAGCAACCCCGTGGGACAAATCCATTGAAAGTGTTATCCCACGTCTCTCATGCGCCCTGTCACCTTCAGATTCGAAAGCAGCACCCATGATCGGAACACGTACTTCCTCGTCCTATACCCCGCACGTCGACGTTGCCCCCTCCGACCGTCCGCTCATCCTCGTCGCGCCGCGTTGGGAAGAGGCAAAGCCGTTTTTGAGCGAGACGCTCTCCCCCAACGAGGAAATCGCCAGTGTCTTTGTCGATGCCATCCTTGCCGCCGGCGGCCTGCCGCTGCAGATGTCCATCACCGAGGACATTGATGTCATCCGTCATTACGTCGATATCGCCGACGGCATCGCCATTCCCGGCGGCCCCGATGTCAATCCCAAACGTTGGGGCGATGATCGACCCTACGACCCCACCCTCTGCTGCGAGATCCGCGATAGCTTTGAGTTTAAGCTGGTCGACGAGGTACTCCGCGCCAAAAAGCCGCTCTTTACCACCTGCCGCGGCACGCAGCTGCTCAATGTCGCCACCGGCGGCACCCTGTGCATGGACGTACCGAGCCTGGGCGCTCGCGAGGGGCGCACGCAGTGGCGCCATACCCACGTGCTCAACGACCCCGTGCATCCCGTCGAGGTCGTGCCGGGCTCGCTTCTGGAGCGCGCGGTTGGCGGGCACAGGCTTATCCAGACCAACTCCGCACACCACTGCTGCGTCGAGCGTCTGGGTAAGAGCACGCGCTTGGTCGCCAAGGCAACCGACGGCGTTCCCGAGTGCATCGAAGTCGAAGGCCAGCCTTTCTGCCTGGGCGTGCAATGGCATCCCGAGTACACCTGGCAGACGCTCGAGACCGACTTTAACCTGTGGAAGTCGTTTGTCGAGGCGGCGGCCAAGGTAAAGCAGGCCCGCTAGTTCGCGAACCGCACAACAGATAAGGACGCCCCGCCGGCCACATGGTCCGACGGGGCTTCCCTTTGCCTAGCTAAACCGAAGGGAACGCGACAACGTCCGCAGGACGCTCCAGCGTCTCGGCAATGCGATCGCGCACTTCGAGCAGACACTCGATAAGCAGCGGATTGAAAGCGCCGCACTCACCGTCCAGAATCATCCGAATCGCCTCTTCTTGCGAAATGGCGTCCTTGTACACACGCACGCTCGTCAACGCATCGTACACATCGGCCACCGAGACCACCTGAGCGGCAATGGGGATATCGTCGCCCTTAAGACCGTCAGGATAGCCCGTACCATCCCAACGTTCATGATGCCAGCGGGCGATTTGGTACGCATAGTCCAAAAGGGCACTTCCTTCATGGTTTCTGCCCAGATTGTGCAGCATGTCGGCGCCAATGGTAGTATGCGTCTTCATTATTTCAAACTCTTCGGGCGTCAGACGTCCGGGCTTGTTGAGAATCGCATCGTCGATCGACATCTTGCCGATATCGTGCAGCGCCGACGCCAACGCAATCGAAGAACGCTCCTCGTTGCCAAGAGAGTACTTGTCGCTCCGTCGCGCCAAGTCGCCAAGCAGCAGCTCAGTCAACTTCTCGATATGCGTGACATGCCTGCCGCTTTCGCCATTACGGACTTCCATGACGCTCGCCATGATGTCGACGAGTATACGGCTGTTATTGACGCGCGCATTGTACTGCTGCGACAGCAGACTCGTCAGACGACGCTGTTTGGCATACAGTCGAATAATATTGTTGACGCGACGACGCACAATGCGGTCATCGAACGGGCGACTGATATAGTCCGAGGCGCCCAGCTCGTACGCGCGCAGAACCATATCATCGGAATCTTCGCTCGAAATCATGATGACAGGTAGATTGTCACTAACCGATCGGCGCGACAGATCGGCCAGCACCTCAAAGCCGCTTACGCCCGGCATGACAATATCCAGCAGCACAAGCGACAACTCATCGCCATAGCGGTCGACCATGTCGAGCGCCGCACGACCGTTATCAGCCTCGAGGATGCAATACTCATCCTTAAGCATCTCGTTGAGAATGGCTCGGTTCATCTCGGAGTCATCGACAATAAGCACCAAAGGCTTTTCGCTTTGGAAGGTCTCGATGGAATCGGCATCGGTCACGACCGTACCGGCTTTTGCCTTAGCGCGGCTCAATAACTGGACGGCGCGGCCAACGCCCTCATCGACCGTCTCGCCATGAATGAGAACGCCACCAACACATGCCGTCAAGCTCGCGTGCTCATGGCCCGGAATAATCGTGGCATGAACGGCATCGGATACCTGATGCAGGCGACGGGTGAAGTCATCGGAGGGAATATTGGGCATGACAACCACAAACTTGTCGCAGCCATAGTGCACAAGCTCGTCAGTCGAACGGATTCCGCTGCGCATTGCTGTCGCCACAGCACCGAGCGCAAGGTCGCCGGCATGACGGCCACACGTATCGTTGAAGACCCTAAAATCATCAAGGTCGATCATCGCAACGCCGGCATTCATGCGGGCGCTACGGAGCTTTTCCTCGTAATATCGGCGATTGCGCACGCCCGTCAGCACGTCGGTGTAGACAAGGTCCTCTTCTGTGGCCTCTTGCTCATCAATCGGACGCACCATCAGCAAGACGTGAGGCTCGCCCTCGACCTTTAGAGGGCGCAGACGGGCGCGGTACTCAACACCATCATTGAGCAGTTGCTCCGATACCTCATCGGAGTCTTCCAAGGCCTCAAGACTCGACTGACGCAGACAAGGGCAGCGATCGCCGGCGAGCAAGCAGTTAGGCTCGCTCTTAATCTGATCGGCCGACAGCAAACGCACCACGGGGTAGGTCTTCGCGACGCGGGCGACCTCAGCGGCAGCCTCCTCGTCGGTTAGATTTGCCTCGTGATTATTGAGCATATGGGGCCCTTTCTATCGTCACGCACGGCAACGGCGCATATCAAATGATACAAGGGTATCATCTAACAGCTGCAGGCAAATGCGCGATTATCGTTGCATTTTTATGACCTGGCAAACAGCGGTAATGGAGCCGCGGGCGCACGGCTATGGGCGCATTCGTTAACAATGACGAAACGCCAACAGTCCCCCTCCCCGCAGGTCATCGAGCGCGCTAACGCTCCAAGACATCGCGAACGGCGTTTGCCGCCGTAACGGGACGATCGCGCAGACCGTTATGCGCGCCCGGGATCGTCACGAGGGGGCAATCGAGATATTCGGCAGCCGCTCGCGTACCAGCCTCGCGGGGCGTACCGACCGAAAGCTCGCCGAGAAGCACAGCAGCAACGGACTTCGATGCGCGGACACTATCCCAATTGGGAACGTAAGTCATATTTGTTCCGTATTCATTGGCCATGAAGCAACGACCATTGCGCAGGGCATGTTTGGCTTCCGCTTCGGTCGTCCCAGGAGCCTCGGGGTCCAAGTCGCCGAGGGCTCCCAAGAAAAGCCGGAGTGCCCTTGAAACCTTTCCAGCCGCAATCATATCGAGCAAAACCGGAGCTGCGCCCATGCCGACGCCTTCGGCCGACACAGCCGGCTCATGCAGAATCGCACGGGCGACGAGATGGGGTTCGGTGCGAAGAAGCTCCAGCGCCACCAACGTACCGGCGCTATGCGCAAGCACATTTGTCGAAGCGCCAACGTGTTCGATCACGGCCTGCAGGTCGGCGGCCTGAGTGGAAAGATCATAGCTGCCGTCTGCCGCTTCGCTGCTGCCACCACAGCCACGGCGGTCGTAGGCAATTACGCGGTAGTTGCGGCTGAGCTCACAAGCGATGCCGTCGAAAAATGTGCCGTCGACACAAGCACCGTGCACGCACACCAAGGCAGGAGTATCAGGCGACACATCCGGGCCGGCATATTCGCGACAGGCAATCGTGGTGCCCGCATTCTCGACCGTAAAATCCATGTTGTGCCCCCATCATCAATGCCCATCCAGTTGCGCGTCAGTACGGTTGGATGGACCCGCATTGCCTTATGCCTTGTTAACAGATTAACTGTACCCGAGCCGAGGCTTTTCATGGCACAGCATCATGAGCGACGTGAAAAAACGAAACTTGTAAAGCAGGAGCCCGCACCTTGTTTTGGAGCCGATGCTATGCTTAGGCACAATTGTCTAGAGGAGCATATGCCTATGTCTACGTATTTGAATGCCAGCCCCATCTTTGGGCCCGTCCGCAGCCGACGCCTTGGACTCTCGCTCGGCGTCAACATGATGCCTGCCAGCGGCAAGATTTGCACCTTTGACTGCATTTACTGCGAAAACGGACTCAACGCCGAACGCCCCTGCCACGAGTCACACAACACGGCTGCCGTGGTGCTCGACGCACTCGAAGCCAAACTACGCGAGATGACAGTCGAGGGTGAGCTGCCCGATGTAATCACGTTTGCCGGCAACGGCGAGCCCACCGCCGCACCGGAGTTCCCGCAGGCTATCGCCGGCGCTGTCGCGCTTCGCGACCAGTTGGCCCCGAACACCAAGATTGCCGTGCTTTCCAACGGCACGCGCGCCGACCGTCCCCAGGTGCATGATGCGCTCATGATGGTCGACGACAACATCCTCAAGCTCGATACGGTCGATCCGGCATTTATCCAGCTGCTCGAACAGCCCGTTGGTCCCTACGACGTCGAGCACCAGATCGAGACGTTCGCGAGCTTTGATGGCCACGTTATCATTCAGACGATATTCCTCACCGGCGAGTACCAAGGCAAGTCTATTGACAACACGGGCGACGAATACGTCGGCCCTTGGCTTGCGGCGCTCGAGCGCATTCGTCCGCAGGAGGCGACCATCTACACGGTGGCGCGCGAGACACCAGTCGCCGGCCTTGCTAAAGCGGCTCCCGAGACGCTCGACGCGATTGCCGCACGCGTGCGCGCCCTCGGCATCCCCTGCCAGGTGAGTTACTAGCACCCGTCTGCCCAAGAGCAGCTAATTTGGGACGGGGCTTTTTTGACTGCTTTTGGGAGCGATATGGGCGGCGCAAGGCCGCGCGGACAAAAGCAGTCAAAAAAGCCCCGTCCCAAATTAGCTGCTCTGCGGGTGGACTATACTAGCCTCGGATGAAAGGAAGTTAGCCATGTATGACAAAGGACCCGTGCCTGGCCGCAACGACGCTTGCTGGTGCGGCAGCGGCAAAAAATACAAGAAATGTCACAGCTCCTTTGATGAGCGCCTCGAGCGCCTGTGGGAAGAGGGCTGGAACGTCCTGCCCCGCACGCTCTATAAGACGCCTGCCGATATCGAGGGCATCAAGCGCTCGGCCGCCATCAACGTGGGCGTGCTCGATTATGTGGGTGAGCATATCACCGCGGGCATGACCACCAACCAGATCGACCAGATGATCTACGACTACACCGTCGAGCATGGTGGAACGCCGGCCGACCTCAACTACGAGGGCTACCCCAAGAGCGTGTGCACCTCGATCAATGACGTAGTCTGCCACGGCATTCCTTGCGATACGGACGTACTGCACGAGGGCGACATCATCAACGTGGACTGCTCAACGATCTTAGACAGCTATTTTAGCGACTCGAGCCGCATGTTCTGCATCGGCAAGGTCTCGGCCGAGCGCCAGCGCTTGGTCGACGTCACCCGCGCCAGCGTGGAGGCGGGTCTGGCAGCCGTCAAGCCATGGCTGCCGCTCTCCGTGATGGCCGAGGCCGTACAAAAGACGGTCGAGGACGCCGGCTTTAGCGTGGTGCGCGAGTATGGTGGCCACGGCATTGGCAAGGAGTTCCACGAGGACCCGTTTGTGGGCTTTACCACCGAGGCGCCCGACGTGGACACTATCATGGTTCCGGGCATGGTCTTTACTATCGAGCCCATGGTCAACGCCGGAGCACCCGACATTAAGATTAGCAAGGGCGATGGGTGGTGCGTGCGCACCAAGGACGGCAGCGACTCGGCCCAGTGCGAGGTACAGCTCGTGGTGACCGAGGACGGCTACGAGCTGCTGAGCTGGTAGCCGTAGATGCGCCAGATGCTGACGGGCACGCTCGTCTTACATCCGGCGTTTTATTTGAACGTTTTGCCTGATAAAACCTGCCAAAATAAACCTGTCCCTTTTTGGCAGGTTGAGCGGAGAGGAACGCTTGTGAACATCCTGGTTTTGCTGCCCGTCAACGACCGCCATCGTGCAATTCTTGAGTCGAGCGCTCCGGGCGAGGATTTTATCTACACGAGCGCCGGCGACATCACGCGCGAACAGGTCGCCGATGCCGACGTAATCCTGGGCAACATCGACCCTGACATGCTCACGGCATGCGACCATCTCCAGCTGTTGCAATTGCAGACCGCCGGCTATGACGACTACCTTGCCGCCGGCACCGTGCCGGCTGAAGCCAAGCTGTCTTGCTCGATCGGCGCCTACGGTCAGGCCGTGAGCGAGCACATGTTTGCCATGGTCCTTTCCATGATGAAGCGCCTGCCCGGCTATCACGACTTGCAGCGCGAGCATCGCTGGGAGGATTTGGGGCCGGTCATCTCGCTCAAAAACGCCAACGTGCTGGTGCTGGGCGCAGGCGATATCGGTGGCCACTTTGCCACGCTCTGCCGCAGCATGGGTGCGCACGTCCGCGGCATCAAGCGCCATCCGCTCGTCTACCCCATTGTGTTTGAGGACATGGACGGCATGGATGCCCTGTCTGAGCGCCTGGCAGAGGCCGACATCGTCGCATCCTTTATGCCCAGCACGCCCGAGACCCGCGGCCTGGCGAACGCCGAGTTCTTCGCCGCGATGAAACCGGGCGCGTTCTTTGCCAACGGCGGCCGCGGCGATCTTGTGGTCGCCGACGACCTGGTTGCCGCTCTGGAATCGGGACATCTCGCCGGCGCCGCGGTCGACGTCACCGATCCCGAGCCGCTGCCCGCCACAAGCCCGCTGTGGGATGCACCCAACATGCTCATCACGCCGCACGTCTCGGGTTGGTTCCACCTGGCCGCCACGCTCAATAACGTGGTCGACATCGCCGCGGAGAACCTGCGTCACCTGCAAGCCGGCGAGACGCTTCGCTGCTGGATTGAGCATTAGGGTTCCGCCGTGCTAACGAACGGCGGACCAGTCGACGCTGCGCGCCGCCCAGATAAAACCTGCCAAAATAAACCCGTCTTTTTTTGGCAGGTTTTAGAGCTCTACACTTTCGGCACCGTTGATGTTTAGGTCGCGCTCGTAGAAAGCCGTGAGGGCACGAATCGCGTACATCACGTCGCGCACGCCACCGGTCTCGTAGCTCGAGTGCATAGCCAGCTGCGGCAGGCCCACGTCCACGGCGTGCATGCTCGCCTGCATATTGGACAGATTGCCGAGCGTGGAGCCACCCGCCATATCGCTCTTGTTGGCAAAGGCTTGCGTGGGCACGTCTGCGTCATCGCAGATGGCCTGGAACACTGCGCGGCTAAAGGCATCGGTGCAGTAGTGCTGGTTGGCGGCTTCCTTGATGACGATACCGCCGTTGAGCACGACCTGGTTGTGGGCATCGCACTTCTCGGCGTGGTTGGGATGCACGGCGTGCGCGTTGTCGCAGCTCACGAGCATCGAGGCGGCAAGCGCACGGTGGTACGACTCGTCATCAAAGCCCAGCGACCCGTTAATGCGACGCAACGCATCGGCCAAGAACGTCGACATGGCGCCCTGCTTGGTCTCGGAGCCAACCTCCTCGTTGTCGAAGCAGCAAAAGACCGAGATGTCATGCGCATTCTCGGCGCCCAAAAATGCCTGCAGCGAGGTGTAGGCGCAGGCTAGGTCGTCGAGCTTGGGCGTCGAGATAAACTCGTCGGCCCAGCCCCAAATGCGCGCGTCCTGACGATTGACCAGAAACAGATCGCGGCCCAAAATCTGCTCGGGCTCGACGTCCAGTTCGTCGGCGATCAGAGCATCAAAGTCGCCCTGCTTAAGCTCGCCGGCGCTGATGAGCGGGCACAGGTCGACAGCGCGGTTGGGTGCAAAGCCCTCATTGACGCCACGGTTCATATGGATAGCAAGGCTCGGAATGATAGCGACCTCGCGCTCGGTGGCAAGCAGGCGGCTCTCAATACGGTCGCCCTCGCGCACCAGCACGCGTCCAGCCAGCGCCAACGGGCGATCGAACCAGGTGTAGTCGATCATGCCGCCGTAGGCCTCGGTGTTCAGGCGCAGCGTCTCGCCCGCGCCGTCGAGCTCGGGCACGGCCTTGACCTTAAACGTCGGAGAATCGCTGTGCGACGCCGTGAGCTGAAAATGATAGTCGCCGGCAACGCCGTCCTCGCCCCACGTCGCGGCCAGGTCCTCGCCCACCTTAAAGGCGATAACGCTCGAGGTGTTGCGCTGCGTGTAATAACGCCCGCCCGGCTCGATGTCCCACGCCGCATTCTCGGGCAGGTAGGTAAAGCCCGCCTCGTCGAGCTCGGCCATAATGGTCACCGCCGTATGGAACATGCTGGGGCACGCCTCGATAAAGTCGATAAGGTCGTTGGCGGCCTCGATATCGTCGGCCGTCACATGCGCGCGCTCGGGCGTTTCCTGATCCGTCATGCTCTCCCCTTTCGCTGGGTTGATGGTCCCCTCCAGCATACCCCGCCACGCCAGCGCCGCACTCTTCATTCCATGTTTAATCCCGTGCCGCTCATCAGGTTGAGCCATCATGCCCGCGCTCCTTTTGCGATAATTACGCCAACAGGACGAGAGGAGCCGTCATGAAGCCACGTAACATTGCCATCGCCTGCGGTGTCGCGGGAGTCGCCGTCGGCCTTGCCGCTGCCACCGGTATCGTTTACCGCAAGCAAATCAAGTCCGCCGCGTCGCTCAAACGCTTGACCGGCTACGCGGATGGCTATGACCTGTACGCAATCGACATCGCCTACGACTACGATCTTGATCGCATCATCGCCGCTGGCGTGCGCGACGACCAGGCCTACATCGATGCCGTGGTGGCGCAGGTGCTGCCCGGTGTGCCGGCACATGTCCAGGCTCCCCAGTTTGCCTGCAGCGCTTTTGTCGCCGTAGATGCCGAAGGCCGCGTGCGCACCGGTCGCAATTACGACTTTAAGGACGACACCTCGGCGCTGCTGGTGCGCAATCACCCACGCGGCGGCTATGCCTCCATCGGGTTTGCCGCCCTTAACAACCTGGGCGATAACACTCCGCTTGACTCCGTCGCCGGACGCGCCGCCGCACTCATGGGTCCGTTTGCCCAGCTCGACGGTGTTAACGAATGCGGCGTGTCCGTTGCCGTACTCACCCTGGATTCCAAGCCCTGTGACCAGGACACGCAACGCCCTGTCATCAATACCTCGCTCGCCATCCGTCTGGTGCTCGACCGTGCCGCCACCACGCAAGAAGCTGTCGACCTGCTTTCCGCCTACGACATGCACGCCATGGCAGGACGCGATTATCACTTCTTTATCAACGACGCCACCGGTGACGCGCGCGTAGTAGAGTGGGATCCGCACGATCCGGACCGCGCTTTCAAAGCGACTCCTGTACGCCAGGTTACGAACTTCTACCCCTGCTATGGCGACGAAGTGCTGCCCAACCAAAAGAACGGCGAACTGGGCCATGGTAAAGAGCGCGCCATCGCAATCGCCGATGTCCTTGACGCCCATGTCGGTGCCCAGGACGAAACGATTGCCTGGGAAGCCCTGCGCGCCGCAGCGCAAGAGCCCAAACAGGGAGACATCACCAGCAATACGCAATGGTCGGTCGTCTTTGACAATACCGAACCCGCCGCCGCTATTACGCTGCGCCGCCACTGGGGCGACGTCGACGCCTTCGCACTGTAAGGAGCCAGGCCCGTCGACCTTACGCTCGCCTGACGTTGTTTACATTTCTATACGTTTGAGCTAACACGTTTTACCCCCGTATCAACAGTGTGCGGGGGTAAACTTATGCGCATGTTATAACTTGCCCGGAAGGATTCATCATGCTTAGGATCGGTCTTCTTACCAGCGGCGGCGACTGTCAGGCGCTCAACGCCACCATGCGCGGCATCGTCAAAACGCTTATGACCAATAGCGAAGAACCTATCGAGATCTATGGTTTTGAGGACGGCTACCAGGGCCTTATCTACAGCAGGTTCCGCGTCATGACGCCCGCCGATTTTAGCGGCATCCTTACCCGCGGCGGCACCATTTTGGGCACGAGCCGCACGCCGTTCAAGCGCCTGGACATTCCCGAGGCCGACGGCGTCGAGAAGGTGCCCGCGATGGTCCACACCTATCACAAGCTGCAACTCGACTGCCTGTTTATGCTGGGCGGCAACGGCTCCACCAAGACTGCCAACCGCCTGCGCGAAGAGGGCCTCAACGTTATCGCTCTGCCCAAGACCATCGATAACGACACCTGGGGCACCGAAATGACGTTTGGCTTTACGAGCGCCATCGACGTCGCCACCAAGTGCATCGACGACATCCACACCACCGCCTCGAGTCACGGCCGCGTGTTCGTTATCGAGATCATGGGCCACAAGGTTGGCTGGATCCCGCTGTACGCCGGCGTCGCGGGCGGCGCGGACGTCATCCTGATTCCCGAGATTCCCTACGACATGGGTAACGTCATCAAGACCATCGAGCATCGCATGGAGACCGGCAGCCGCTTTACGATCGTGGCCGTCGCCGAGGGCGCTATCTCCAAGGAGGACGCGGCGCTGCCTAAGAAGGAGTACAAGAAGAAGCTCGCCGAGCGCACGAGTCCGTCGATTGTCTACGACATTGCCAAGGAAATCGAGGCCAAGACCGGTCGCGAGACCCGCGTCGCCATCCCCGGCCACACGCAGCGCGGCGGTCAGCCCGACGCCCAGGACCGCATCTTTGCGACCCAGTGCGGCGTTGAGGCGGCACTGGGCTGCCTACGCGGCGAGTTTGGCTACATGATTGCCCTGCGTGACGGCAAGATGTGCCACATGCCGCTCGAGGAGGTCGCCGGCAAGCTCAAGTTTGTCGATCCCCAGAGCGACCTGGTACGCGAGGCCAAGGCGCTGGGCATCAGCTTCGGCGACGAATAGCCTCGGCCGAAATCCATCCCATCGGGCCCTCCGACCCCGCCCGACGTATTTCGATTTGGCTCCTCCCTTGACTCCGTCAAAGGTCGCCAATCGAAATCGTCGGTCGGGGTCGGAGGGCCCTGCGTTTACATGCTCGCCGAGGCTATTCGACTTCTTGCTGCGGGTGCCTAGGGCAGGAGGCGCCGTGCATTTTTTGGGAGTTTTCAGCAGCCGAGGGTGCCTGCATACTGAATTTTGGGCGAAAGGCAGGCGCCATGGGCCGCATCTTGTAAAAACGAGCGGCTCTTGAGGCGTTGGGAGCTCAGAATCAGGGCTTTCAGCGCAGTTTTGTGCGCCCGCTCCCATACTCGTGGACTCCGGAATGCTGAATTCTCCGGAATTTGCACGCCGCCCCTGGGGGTACCTGCGGGTAAAAAGCAACCGCCCCGCCAAAATATGCATTCTGCGGGACGGTTTATGCAATAAAGCGACTGTGGCACGTCACAGCTCGCTACAACCTGAATCCAAGAACAGGTTACTCGGCGCTCTTGAGGGCACCGACCATGTCGATCTTGTTGAGGGTTCGGTTGGTGGCGATGTTGACGATAAACGTAAAGCCAAACGAAAGCACCACAGCGAGCACGAAACTCAGCGGCTCGACCTCAACATCAAAGTACAGCGACGGCATCTGAAGAACGTACGTAAAGCTCTCGGCAAGCAGGCCACCCAGCGGCACGCCCAGTGCGGTGCCAATCGCCGTAAGGATCAACGTCTCCTTATTGACGTAGTGGTGCACCTCGCCACGGCGGAAGCCCAACACCTTGATGGTCGCCAGCTCGCGTTCGCGCTCCGAAATATTCGTATTAGACAGCGTAAACACCACCACAAACGACAGGCACGCCGCCATAAAGGTCACAAGCACTACGACCGAATTGATAATCGTAAAGTTCGCCTCATAGTTCTCCCAATGCTCGGCCGTACTCGAAATCGTAAGCCAACCGTCACTCTTAAGCTTCTTGCTAAACGCAATCTGGTCGGCCGACGAGCCCTTAAGCAGCACAAAGATGCCGTTAAGACGCGCGCTTCGGCCGAACGCGCGCTCATAGGTGCCCTGCGTCATATAAAGCGTGTTGCCCAAATAATTGAGCGAGATATCGCTAACCTTGACCTTGGTAACATTGAGCGACGAATCCTGGACCTGCGCCGTATCGCCCGGCTGAATCCCCAGCACCAGCTGTGAACTCTTGCTTAAATACACGTCCCCGTCACGCAGGGCGAGCGGTTCTTTGGACTCATCCTCCAGGCGCACGTAATCGTCCAGGTCATTCGTGCGGTCGTCGGGAATCACAATGAGCTGTACGGTCTCGCTCTTACCGCCAAACGTAAAGGTGACGTTGTCGGTCATAATCGGCAGGGTCGAGGTCACGCGTACGCCGGAGTCGCTGGCCGCGCTACGCTCTTCCAGCGCCGCACACGTCTGAGCATAGTCATCGGGATTGGCGACCGCCAGCAAGTCATAGCGCGTGATGTGCCCGTACTGTTTGGGCGAAAGCGCCACCGACGTATCGCGGATGCCCATACCGCAGATCACGAGCGCCGTGCAGCCGGCGATACCGAAGATGGTCATAAAGGCACGTTTTTTGTAGCGGAACAGGTTACGCGCTGTCACCTTGTTCAAAAAGCCCATGCGGCGCCAAATAAAGCCGATGCGCTCAAGCAAGATGCGCGAGCCGGCTCGCGGGGCCTTGGGACGCATAAGCGAGGCTGGGGTCTCGGCCATCTCGTGGCGGCAGGCGATAATCGTGGCACCCACCACGCCCACGGCAAACAGCGCCACCGAGACGATCGAGGACACGATGTCGTACGAAAGCAGCATCTGGGGCAGTGAGTACATGTCATCGAACACCGTAAACAGAAACAGCGGCAACCCCACAAATCCGATGATGTTGCCGAGTACGCCGCCGAACAGACATGCCCACAGCGAGTAGTCCACGTATTTGGACAGGATTCGCCCGCGTGAATAGCCGAGCGCCTTGTATAAGCCAATGAGCGTGCGCTCCTCCTCGACCATACGAGTAGCGGTGGTAAGGCTGATGAGCACGGCTACGACGAAGAAAATAAATGGGAAAACCGTGGCGATGGCCTCAATCGAAGAGCTGTCGCTCTCGACGCTTGAGTAGCTTGCGATGTTACCGCGATCCTGGATGTACCAAGTGCATTCGCCCAGATCGGAAAGCTCGGCGCGTGCATCGGCAAACTGCTGGTCGGTGGCGGCGCGGCGCTGGTCCAAATCGGCCTGAGCCCGAGCGCGCTCCTCACTGCCCTGGGGCATGCGGTTGATGTTGTCCTGCTCAATCCCAAAGAGCATATTCGCCTGGCGCTCGGAGGCATCCAAGCTTGCCGGCGCGTCGACCGTCAGCTCTTGGACGCGCACCTTCTCACGCTCGTCGCGAATCTTCTCGATATTACCCTTGACCTCGTTGATCTTTGTCGTGTAGGCATCTGAATAGGAGTTGAGGCTCTTGGCTCCCTCGACGATCACGTGGACCGCGGAGTAGGAAGAAGATGTCGCGGCATCCTCGCTCACATAGAACTTATAGTCCGCAGCCGAAGCAGCGCGAAAGGCGTTGACTGTCGAGTCGGAGCTCACATCAATAGGATCGAGGACCTCGGCCGTAATGGTGTAATCACCCGCGGCAAACTGGTCCTTGGCGCTTTGGTTCGACGAGCTCGCGTCATTGGCGGCAAAACTCACCGTGTCGCCGAGCTTTTTGCCCGAAGCCCTCAGGAACTTCGAAGTCACCGCGACCTCGCCGGCGCTCTCGGGCAAATCGCCGCTCACCAGCACCGGTTGATCGATATTCTTCCTGGAAAGGCTCTGCACGACTACACGCTCGCGCGTGGTACCCACGGCGGTGTAGGCGGTCTCGGTGTAGATGCCCTCGGCCGTCTCGACGCCGTCGACCTCTTGAATGGCCGCAAGATCGTCGCGCGTAAGGCCATAGGTCGACTGCACGTTAATGTCATAGACATTCTGCTGGTCAAAATAGACGTCGACCGAATCGCGCAGATCCTCGCAGCCCGCCTTAAGACCGCACATCACGCTCACGCCGAGCGCGGTAATGACCACGATAGATAGGAAGCGCTTAAGACTGCCTCGGATTGTGCGGGAGATGCCACGGCGAAAAACCGTCGGCACCATATCATTTGAGCTTTGAGCGGTACGGTAGGTCGCGAACTCCCGATCGTGACCCACGTGCTCCGTATCGTGGTTTTGGCTGTTTCGGCGATCTTGGTCCATGGGCGCTACCACTCGATCGTCTCGATAGGCACGGGATTTTGCTGGACCGTCTCGCTCTCCACACGACCGCTCTTAAAGCAGATCAGGCGATCGGCCATGGGCGCGAGCGCGGAGTTGTGCGTGATGATGATAACCGTAATGCCCTGCTTGCGGCAGGTATCCTGCAGCAGCTGCAGGATCTGCTTGCCGGTTTTATAGTCGAGCGCGCCCGTGGGCTCATCGCACAGGAGCAGCTTGGGGTTCTTGGCCAGTGCGCGGGCGATGGACACGCGCTGCTGCTCGCCGCCCGAAAGCTGCGCGGGGAAGTTGGCGAGGCGCTCGCCCAGGCCAACCTGGCGAAGTGTCTGTTCGGCATCGAACGAATCGGGGCAGATTTGCGCCGCGAGCTCGACGTTTTCGAGCGCCGTCAGGTTGGGAACCAGGTTATAGAACTGGAAGACAAAGCCGACGTCGGCGCGGCGGTATTCCACGAGCTGCGCCTCATTGGCGGAACTCACGTCGCGCCCATCCACCGTTACGGTGCCGGAAGTCGCCGTATCCATGCCGCCCAGAATGTTGAGCGCCGTGGTCTTGCCGGCACCCGAAGCACCCAAAATGATGGCGAGCTCGCCACGCTCGACCGTAAAGCTCGCGCCATCGAGCGCGTGAATGCGGGCGTCACCCTCGCCGTATGCTTTGACGACGTCCTTGAATTCGATATAAGCCATCGATTAATTCCCATCTGGTCGGATAACTCTTTAGTATTACCCATTTCGCACCGACCAAAAAGGGACAGGTTTATTTTGGCAGGTTTTATATGGGGAAACGAGGGGTGCGGGCAGGCACCAGGACTGTCCACGGCAACCATTTGACCCAAACCGTATCCACCGCTATGATGCCGCTACGGAATGAATGTCTCCGTTGGGTGCGCCAGCCAAGCTGCCGCGTTACCCTAAACCGCCTTGTTGCTGATGACTTCTGCTGTTACGTGATGCCCCTAGGCATCACGCCGCGGCAGGAGTCTTTTTTGTTTTGGAGGAGAAGTGTCGGAAAGCGGCGCATCGAGCAGAATCAAACGTCTGCTCAACACCTATAGCGGTCTTGTGCTTATGGGTGCCGTCGGAATCCCCGTCGGTATCATCGTTGGCGCCATCTGCGCGCTCTTTGGACGCGTGCTTTTGGCGATCGGCGCCTTCCGCGACGAACACATCACCCTGCTCCTCCCCTTCCTCGCCCTTATGGGCCTTGCCATCGTGTTTGCCTACCGCGCTTGGGGCAAGGGCACCGACCGCGGCATGAGCCTGGTATTCGACGTAGGCCACGGGCGTGAGGACGCCATCTCGCCGCGCTTGGTGCCGCTCATTATGCTGAGCACGTGGGGGACGCACCTCTTTGGCGGCAGTGCGGGACGCGAGGGCGTGGCCGTGCAGATCGGTGCAACCGTCTCACATTGGATCGGCCGACGTCTACCTTTCCGAGACCCCGGCAACACGTTTTTGCTTATCGGCATGGCCGCCGGCTTTGCCGGGCTCTTTCGAACGCCCCTTGCTGCCACGGTCTTTGCTATCGAAGTACTGGTCGCAGGACGCATGGAATACCGCGCGCTGTTTCCCGCGCTTACAGCCTCGCTCGCCGCAAGTATGACCTCCGGTGCCCTGGGACTCGAGAAGTTCGAGGTCGCCGTTGTCGCCTCATGCGCGCTTGATCTCCCCGGTCTTGGACGGCTTGCGGTACTAGGCATCGCGTTTGGCATGGTAGGCGGTGCCTTTGCCTGGTGCCTTGCCCATGCCAAGACCCTTGCGGCGCGGCTGCTCCCCAACCCCTATGCGCGCATCGTCGCTATCGGCATCGCGCTATCGGCGATTCTGTTCGCACTGTGGCAGGGTCGATACTGCGGCCTTGGCACCAACCTGATATCGGCGGCGCTCAACGGTAACGGTAAGGTCGCCATCATGCCTTGGGACTGGGCGCTCAAATTCGTACTCACCATCGCCACACTTGCCGCAGGATATCAGGGCGGTGAGGTGACGCCGCTGTTTTCCATCGGAGCCAGCCTGGGTGTCGTACTCGCCGGGATTCTCGGCATGCCCGCCGAAATCTGCGCCGCGCTGGGCTACGCAGCCGTCTTTGGCAGCGCCACCAATACGCTGCTCGCACCCATCCTTATTGGCTGCGAAGTCTTCGGCTTTGGTAATCTGCCGATGTTCTTTATTGTCTGCGTCGTGGCTTACCTGTTCAACATGGATAAGTCGATCTACGCCCTGCAAGAGCGAGCGTAGAAAGATGTCCAAGCAGGTGGTCTCAACCGGAAACGGCGTCCCACTCTGAGGCTGTATTCCGGGACACGGTTTCCGCTTGGGACGCCATTCGGAAAGCGCATCCCGCTTTAAAACGGAATTCCGGGACGTGGTTTCCGTCTGAGTCTCCATTCGGAAAGCGTGTCCCGTTCTTTCACGGCATCTTGGCTATGCAAAGTGTTCGAGCGCTAGTCCTCGTACGCGCCCTCAAGCCGAAGCAGCCACTCCTTGCGATCGAGCCCGCCGGCATATCCGTTAAGCGCGCCGTCGGCGGCAACCACGCGATGGCACGGCACGATAATCGAAATAGGGTTGCGAGCGACCGCAGCCCCCACCGCACGAGGAGACATAACGGGGTCCTCGTTCCCCGGCACCCGATGGCGGGCGGCGACACGAGCCGCAATCTCGCCATACGTGGCGACCTCGCCACGCGGAATAGAAAGCAGCTCAAACCAGACTTCACGCTGAAACGCCGTACCGATCATATGCAACGGCGGCGTATACAGAGGCTCCTGCCCTGCAAAATAAGCATTCAGCCAAGCCCACGAACGCTCAAGCACCGAAGAAGCCGCACCATGAGCCGGACTCGCCGACGACATGCCACCAGCACCGGAAACCGCATCGGCCCCTTCAACATGTTCGGAGTCTTCCCGGAGAAGCGTGGAGCCAAAGTGCTCCTGCCCCTCAAACCAAAGCCCCGTCAGGCCGCGGCCATCAGCGGCAAGCAGGATTTCGCCCAAAGGCGAAGCAAACGTCGTCGTGACCACCAGCGGCTCCTTTCAAAACTCCGCACTATAATACCGCGAATTGTGTAGACAACTCCGCAGATACGTCTGGGCAGGAACGCAATTGCTTAAGCGAGGCCACTTTCCCCAATCAAGCGGAGAAGACGCGGGGCTTCGACGCCAAAGCGGTACCCCTACCAGCTGAGCTCTAATACTTTTCCCGAGAAGTGAACGAGTAAAAACGAGGCCCCGGAGCATCCACACTTTTTGATTACAAAACCGCAGGATTCGCGCAGCAAAGCCGCAGGAAATAGCGGTCAAAATATGCCAATGCTTCGGGGGTCCAAAATAGGTCGTTCACTTCTCGGGAAAAGTATTCAACTTCAATTCACCCCAACCCCAAAGTCACCTCAGGCAGCAGGCGCGAAGCGCCGCAGCTGCCGTCACGGACCCGCAGTCCCCAAAGGAGGCAGGCGCAAAGCGCCGAGGCCGCCGCCGGGACCAGGGCCCGCAACGGCCACGTGCCCTCACATCAGCCCAGCGGCCCCAACCAACAACGGCCCCATCGCAGACCGCTCGCAGCCGAGTCACCGCAGGCGGGGGCCGGGCTTAGCTTTCAGAACACTCCGCAGACCAGTGCGGCGCCTTGTCCGCGGCTCCGAAGGAGCAGGACAAGGCGCCGCACATGGTCGAGGACGTTCTGAAAGCTAAGCCCGGCCCCCGCCGGACAGTTCCACCGCTACTCGCAGAGCAGTTTGGCGATCTGGACGGCGTTGGTTGCCGCGCCCTTGCGGATTTGGTCGCCACAGCACCAGAAGGTGATGCCACGCGCGGCCTCGGGATTCGAGATGTCGCGGCGCACGCGACCGACCCAAATCAGGTCCTGGTCGGAGGTGTCCATCGGCATGGGGAATCGGTCGTGCGCATCCTCGGCACCCAGGTCGTCGACCAGCTTGACACCCGGGGCAGAAGCCAGCGCAGCACGGGCCTCCTCGACCGTAATGTCGCGCTCAAACTCGAGCGTAATGCTCTCGGAGTGCGAGCGCAGCACAGGCACGCGCACACAGGTGCAGTTCACGCGCAGCTCGGGCAGGTGCATAATCTTGCGACCCTCGTTTTGCAACTTCATCTCCTCGGAGGTAAAGCCCTCCTCCTTGACGCCGCCAATCTGCGGAATTAGGTTGCTCGCCAACTGGGCGGCAAATGCGCGCGGCTCGGGAATCTCCTCGCCACGACCCAGGGCGGCCAGCTGGGCCTCGAGCTCGGCCATACCGGGAGCACCAGCGCCCGAAGCCGCCTGGTACGTCGAGACGATCATGCGCTTCACGCCGGCGAGCTTGTGCAGCGGCCAGGTGGGGACCAGGCCGATGATAGTTGCGCAGTTAGGGTTAGCGATAAGGCCGTGATGCCACTTGATGTCGTCGGCATTGATCTCGGGCACGACGAGCGGCACCTCGGGATCCATGCGGAAGGCGTGGCTGTTGTCGACCACGACGGCGCCACGCTTGACAGCCTCGGGCAGCAGCTCCTTGGCGATATCGTCGCCGGCAGCGCCGAGTACGATGTCGCAGCCCTCAAAGGCCTCGGGGCAAGCCTCCTCAATAACAACCTGCTCGCCGCGGAACTCGACGGTCTTGCCCGCAGAGCGCGCGCTCGCCAGCAGCTTGAGCTTGCCAACCGGAAACTCCTGCTCGTTGAGGCACTCGAGCATCTGGGTGCCCACGGCCCCCGTCGCGCCCAAAATAGCAACCGTGTACTGTTTCATGCTTCCCCCTTTGAAGGTTGTGGCTTTTGCCCGCACGCCGAGCAGGCAGGATATTCTTGCCCAGTGTATACAAGAACGGGGCGGACACAAAACCCACCCCGTCGAAACGAAACCGAAACGAAACGCCCCGCGCTAGATTTTTTGGAACATGCCTCAAAACCCACTCGTGCGCCAAAAGGTAGATTTCTAGACATATCCCAAAAATCTACCGGGATGGTCGCTATTTGTGGAGGGCAGCCAGGGCGGGTTCAATCGGTGCAGGAGCCTCCAGATCGGAGACCTTCACAATGCCGTTCTCGTCGGAGAAGGCACGGTAAATGGTCTGAATCGCCAGGTCGAAGTCCTTATCCTCGACACCGATAATGATGTTGATCTCGTCGCAGCTCTGCGAAATCATGCGCACGCTCACGCCAGCCTGGCCGAGCATGCCAAACAGGTGGCCGGAAATACCTGCGCGGCCGCGCAGGTTACGACCGACGGTCGCGATGAGCGCCAGGCCCTCGACAACCTCAATCTCGAGCGGCTCAACCTCCTGCTGGATGTCGCCCACGAGCGAGTACAGCGAATCGTGCACATCCTGCTCCTGCACCACGGCGCCAAAGCGGTCGACGCCGGTGGGCATGTGCTCGACGGAAACGTCATAGCGCTCGAACACCGAAAGCGCACGGCGCATAAAGCCGACGCGGGGCTTGGTGCGATCGCGGGCCACGTTGATGGCGACAAAACCGCGCTTGCCGGTCACGCCGGTAATGATGGGCTCCGCCTCGCCCTCATCAGCCGTCTCGCTAATGATGGTGCCGGGGTCCTGCGGCGCATTGGTGTTCTTGATGACCAGCGGAATACCCGCCTCGCGCACGGGGAACACGGCCTCCTCGTGCAGGACGCTTGCGCCCATGTACGAAAGCTCGCGCAGCTCCTCGTAGGTAACGCGCGCAATGGGCTGAGCCTCGGGAACAATACGCGGATCGGCAGAGTAGAAGCCCGAGACGTCGGTCCAGTTCTCGTAAAGGTCGGCGTCCAGACACTTGGCCAGGATCGAGCCCGAGATATCGCCGCCGCCACGATCGAGCAGCTTAATCTGGCCCTCACGCGTCGCGCCATAGAAACCGGGCATAACAAAGCCGCCCTGCTGACCGTACTCCTGCACCAGCTCGGAGGTGCGGTTCATGCTGAGCGTACCGTCGTGATGGAACGCCACAACCGTCGCGGCGTCCAGGAACGGCAGGCCCAGGTACTCGGCCATCAGGCGAGCGGTGAAGTACTCGCCGCGGCTCACAAGCTCCTCGGTGGAGTAGCCGCCCGAGCGGGCGCGCTCGGCAAAGGCCGCGAACTCCTCACGGATGGGATAGGTGAGCTCCAGCTCGTCAGCGATATCAAAATAGCGCTGGCCAATGTCCTCGAGCAGCTCCTCACACGACACGTGATACTTAACGTGCGCGTTAACCAGGTAGAGCAGGTCGGTCACCTTGGTGTCGCCCTTAAAGCGGCGACCGCAGGCGGAAACCACCACAAAACGGCGGGCCGGGTCGGCATCGACGATGGCCTTGATCTTCTTAAAGTGTTCGGCGTCGGCGACCGACGAGCCGCCAAACTTGGCAATCTTAATCATGGGCTGGAGGTTACCTTTCTAAAAAGCCTCTGCGAACCTATTTGGCACGCTCTGATACCATGGTTTCACCGATTGGGACCAAGGCATCCGAGGAGCAGTGTTATATGGGAACTTATCATAGTACACGAGGACGCACTTTATCGTGCTCAAGTAAGGTGGCAATCCGCACCGGCATCGCTCCCGACGGGGGTTTGTTTGTCTCGGACGAGCTCGGCACCCAGCAGGTCGATATCAGCTCGCTTGCAGATAAATCGTACTTTGAAATCGCTCAAGATGTGTTGGGAATGTTACTGAATGATTACACGGGCGAAGAAATTTCGGCCTGTGTGAATGAGGCATATCGCGGCTCGTTCGCGAGTGAAGAGGTTACGCCGCTCGTCAAACTCGACGCTGCGCCGGGCGCTGACGCCCCTCAGACCTATGTGATGGAGCTCTTTGGCGGCCCCACGAGTGCCTTTAAGGACGTCGCCCTGCAGATGCTCCCCCGCCTCATGGCCCGCACTTCCGCCAAGGACGGCGGCGCCGAGCGCATCATGATCGTCACCGCCACGTCGGGCGACACCGGCAAGGCCGCACTCGCCGGTTTTGCCGACGCTCCGGGCACGGGCATCACCGTCTTTTATCCCGAAGGCAAAGTCAGCCGCGTGCAGAATCTGCAGATGTCCACACAGGAAGGCGATAACGTCGCCGTCTGCGGCATTCGCGGCAACTTCGACGATGCCCAGAGTGCCGTCAAGCGCATCTTTGCCGATAAGGAGCTTGCCGAGCGCTTGGAGGCCGCCGGAACGGTGCTCTCGAGTGCCAACTCCATCAACGTCGGCCGTCTGGTGCCGCAGGTCGTCTACTACTTTGCCGCCTATGCGCAGCTGTTGCGCGCCGGCGCCATCGAGGCCGGCGACGCCGTGGAGTTCTGCGTACCGACCGGCAACTTTGGCGATATCCTGGCCGGCTACTATGCCAAGCGCATGGGTCTGCCCGTCGCCAAGCTCATTGTCGCGAGCGACAAGAACAACGTGCTGGCTGACTTCCTGACCACCGGCGTCTACGACCGCAACCGTCCGTTCTTCACGACCATCTCGCCGTCGATGGACATCCTCATCAGCTCCAACCTGGAACGCATGCTCTACTTCCTGTCCGATGGCGACTGCGAACTTGTTGCCGGCCTTATGGAGCAGCTGGCAAAGACTGGTCACTATGAGGTTCCCGCCGACCTGCTGGCAAAGATTCAGAGCGTCTTTGGCTGCGGCTGGGCCAGCGAGGACGAGGTGCGCGCTGCCATCAAGAGCTGCTGGGATGCGAACGGCTACGTGATCGACCCGCACACCGCTTGCGGCTATCACGTCTTTGAAAATGTCGCTCCCGCCGAGGGCGCCAAGGCCCGTGTGCTGCTTTCGACCGCCAGCCCCTACAAGTTCCCGCGTGCCTGCTGCGATGCTCTGGGGCTCAACGTTCCCGAGGACGACTTTGAGGCCATGCGCGTGCTCGAGCAGGCCACCAATACGGCCGCACCGGCACAGCTCGCCGAGCTCGAGTCCAAACCCGTCCGCTTCGAAGACGTCTGTGACGTCGATGAGATGGCAAGCTACGTCGAGTCTGCAGCAAAAAAGATGGCTACCAACTAAAACCCTTATTAAGCGCCGGCGAAAGCCGGCGCACCTTCTTTTATCAGATAACCCCCGGGATGATGACGAACGCGCACAGCGTGCCTGGCTGTTTAGTTCGTCGCGAGTTCCGCACGCAAAGGAAAGCACTTAATGTGCTTTCCGTCTTGTGCAGGACTGCCCGAGCAGCAAACTAAACAGCCAGGCACGCCAGGAGGACCCACATGATCAAGATCACCGTCCCAGCAACCAGCGCCAACCTAGGCATCGGCTACGACACCCTCGGCATGGCCGTCAGCCTCTACTCGCACTTCACCTTCGAGCGCGCTGACAAGCTCACCATCACGGGCTGCCCCGAGGAGTTCCAAAACGAGAACAACCTGGTCTACGTCAGCTTTGTCGATGCGCTGGCCGCATGGGGCGAGCCGGCTTTTCCCGTCGCCATCGACATTCAAACCGATGTACCCGTCGCTCGCGGCCTGGGTTCCAGCTCCACTTGCGTCGTCGCTGGCATTATGGCCGCCGCCGCACTGACAGGCCACACCGTCGACCGCGCTGAGCTCGTCCGCATTGCCACCGAGGTCGAGGGCCATCCCGATAACGTCGCTCCCGCCATCCTGGGCGGCGCCGTCTGCTCCTTTACGCCGACCGATTCGCTCCCCCAGTGCCTGCGCTACGAGGTGAGCGATCGCTTGCGTTTTATTACCGTGATTCCGCCCTACGAGGTTCACACGAGCGAGGCGCGCAAGGTCGTGCCGCAGGAGATTCCGCTCTCCACCGCCGTATGGCAAATGGGCCGTATCGCCGGCATGACGCGAGGCCTGGAGGCTGGCGACCTCGACCTGATTGCCGCCGCCAATGACGACCGCATCCAGGAGCCCTATCGTCGTCGCCTGATTCCCGACTACAACGCTGTGCGCGACACCTGCCTTAACGGCGGCGCCAAGACCATCTGGATCAGCGGTTCGGGCTCTACCCTTATGGCTGTGACCGACGACACCATCGTGGCAAAATTCCTGCAGGTCAAGCTGCGTGAGCAGTTCCCCAAGTGTGAGACGCACATTCTGACGTGCGACACCGAGGGCGCTCAAATCGAGTACCTGTAGCGCCCTGTCTCATTGCTCTCACCGGTCTCCTTGGGGCTTCCCCTGAAAACGTCCTCGATCATGAATTGCCCTGTCGTGCGCTTCGCGCGACGGGGCAATTCGATCTGCGGATTGTTTTCAGGGGAAGCCCCAAGGAGACCTACGCGACCTCGACAGGATAATCGCATTCGCTGATTTAATATTGCGCTCCTTCGGAGCTGCGGATAAGCGGGCCTCGTGCTGCGGAATGTTTTTAAGGGGATGCCCCCGGGTGGCCCTATGGCAACGTGGCTAGCGATGTCTATAGGGACCCACGCTTTGAAGGGGCGTCGGGCTGAAATTATGGCCCTTTATTGATAGGGGCTCTTGCTAGGCTGGAGCACTTACTAGTGACAGGATTCGACTATGTGCTTGGTTTACGCCGCACTGGGTTCCTTGTATTCGAAGACTGGTTCTAGGAGGTCTTCGATGTTGCAGTGGAGGGCTTTTGCTATGGCTCTTACGCTTGTTACCGAAGCTTCATTGATGTTTCTCTGGCGCTGCTCGTACATTTGGATTGAGCGGAGTGACACACCCGATTCGTATGCTAGGTCTTGTTGGGTTTTCTTAAGCTTCTTTCTTGCTAACGCAAGTTTGGTTTGCCTGGACGCTTTTTTCGCCATATCGCAGACGAGGCGAGCCACACGTTCCTCCGAGGCTTCGTGCCAGGGGTAATACAGACTGCGCAGCACATCAAATGGAACGACATGCAGCAAATCTTCGAAAGACTCTCCTAGGCGCCACTGCAGGTATGCCAGCATCCAGCCCGCCCAATATTCCGGCGTCTTCTCAAATCGATAGGTGCAGTCCGGTATAGACCTGTTTTGATAGCCCGACCTTTCAGCGATAAGCGCGAACAGCTCAACACCCGATTTTCCCGACACGACCCATGCGTTACCGCGTTCAAACTCGCGAGCAACCCCGCTCAGGCAAAAGAGTTCAGCAACTTCAGATCCTTCTGCTCCATAGTCATTGACGGCATAGTCGAAGCAGTCGCCGAGGTTGTTCATTGCGTCCTCAAGGTAGTAGACGGGATATGTCCTACTCGGTCCACGATCTGTTAACTCTTGGATCATTTAAATCAACCCTCCCTGCCATTAAATCCCTAATGTCGATACCTTCGGAATCGAACCCATTGACCGTATCCAAGTATTTGCGTCGAGCATTCTGCTCTCGCTCAAAACGCTTGGGATAAAACTCAGACCCCGAAGCCCGCTTCCAATCGCAGAATCTAATCATCGAAAATGCGCGCTCGCTCATAAGGGCATATTGGATACCCAAATCACCCAAGCACATGATACGTTGCAGCTGTCTGAGCGATATCATGCCGCTGACAAACTGTCTTGCAAACGAAAAATAGGAGTCGTCAGCACGATAGCCTCGAATAACGTCGTGTACCAACAACTATCACTGGGGTGATATAGATGGATGAATACTATTGTCTGCCAAGAGCCCCTACTAGAGGCAGGCCTCGGCAATGCGGCGCTTGAGCTCGTCGATGCCGGTGCCGGTCTGGGAGCTTGTGATGATTACGTTTTCGGCCGGGACGTTGAGTTGCTTTTTGATGGCTGCCGCTTGGCGTGCCTGCTGGGTGCGGCTGAGTTTGTCGGCCTTGGTGAGGCAGACGACAAAGTTGAACTCGTTGCCCTGCAGGTAGTCGATCATGTCATGGTCGAGCTTGCTGGGGTCATGGCGAATGTCCACCAGCGACACAACCAGGTTAAAGCTGCGCTCGGAGTCGAAGAAGTCGCCGATGAGCTCGGCCCAGCGGTCGCGCTCGGCCTTGGAACGACGGGCGAAACCGTAGCCCGGCAGGTCCACAAAGTGCACGTCGTCGGCCTCGAAGAAATTGATATTGCTCGTCTTGCCCGGCGTGCTCGAAACCTTGACCAAGTTCTTGCGGCCAAAGAGCTTGTTCATGATGGACGACTTACCCACATTGGAGCGGCCCACAAAGCTCACCTCGGGACAGGTGGACTCGGGGATCTGCGAAACCTTGCCGTAGCTGGCGACGAACTTGGCAAGCTGGTAGTTAATGGAATCGGCCATGGATACTCCTTGGTCGTAGGTTCTTACAATAGGGATGCACGATTACGCAGCGGCGATGCAGCGGACGATATCGAGTGTGATGCCGCTCGCGGTGCGGGCGTACTCGTCCAAATCGAACTCTCGCTCGCAAAACGCGTCATATGCCTCGTCACAATTATCGCTGATAGCACGCAGCACCAGACAATCGACACCGTTCTTGGCTGCAATATGGGCAATCGCAGCACCTTCCATCTCAACGCAATCGGCATGCGTCGCGTCGATGGCGGCGGTGCGCATAGCGTCGCCCGTTACAAAGCGGTCACCTGTAGCGATAGTGCCAACCAGGAACTGCTTAGGGTCCTTCTCCGCAGCGGAATCGGAAGCGTCAGCATCGATAAACCCATGTTCGGCAAGCACGGTGGTGGCGATGTCAACCAGAGCCGGTGTCGAGGCAAACTCCTCAAGCTCCGGCGCCGACTCGGCGATGAGCGCCGTGTCGGTATCCAGATAGCGCAGGCACTTGCCAATAACCACGTCATTGATATGAAGTTTGGAGTTTAAGCCACCCGCAATGCCCGAAAACACAACGGCCTGCGGAGCATATTTGCTGATGAGATGCTGTGTTGCACCAGCGGCGTTTACGGTTCCCATGCCAGCGGTCGTGGCGACCACTGACAGACCGTTGAGCTCGCCGCTTACAACGCTCAAGCCTGCCTCTTGCGACACATGGGCGCCGTTCAGTTCTTCTTTAATCTGCGCAACCTCTTTTTCGAGTGCACCGATGATTGCGATGGCAGGCATACCATCCCCCAAACCTGTGAAAACTGTTTATCCACGGTATGGTACCAGCATTTTGACTCAACCGCGCAATACGAAGCCGTTAGGCCAACGCAGCGCGGGTATCGTAGAGCGCCTTGGCGATGGCGGCCACGGCCTCACTCGAACGGTCACTCCACGGCATCGATGACATGATGCTCATAATGTAGGTGTCGCCATCGACATCGATGAGGCCAGCATCGCACGTCGCATTGCAACCTGCCTCGCTGATCCAACCGGCCTTGTTACGCACCATGACATGGTCGTCCGCAATGCCGTCACGGATAAAGGACCGGGTCGTAGAGGCCAGAAGGCCCGACAGCCATTGCGACGTCTCGCTCTCGCGGCTCAAATACTCGCTCATCTCGCGCCACAACTTGGCCGAGGTGCGCGGGCAGTAGGTTGGGAAATCGCTCATTGGATCGAGCGCGACCTCGTCTTCGACGCCGAGTGCGGCAATCCAATCCTCGTAGCCATCTTGATCAAACGTTGCACGCAACGCGATAAACGAGTCGTTATCCGAGTTGACGACCGAGGTCTCGATCAGGTCGCGAACCGTCAGCCAGCCCATACTGTAGCCGCCATAGGTGCCCAGAGTATCATCGAGCGATACTTGCCCTGTCTCGACCAGTAACTCGCAGACGTAGAGTACATAGAGCGCCTTGTAGCTGCTCGCACCGTACACCTCGGCGTCCGCGTTATACGTCACGCCCTTGCCGCTCGACAGATCGTAAAACACCACGCCCACGTCGCCCAATTCCTGAGCCTGATCAAGGGTATCTTGGAGCGCGGCGAGGCTCTCATCCTCCAGGACGGGGATCTGGTCATCAACCAGTGAGAAGGTCTGCACGGTATCGCCTGAGGGAATATCGTTAAAGTCCGCCTTCGAAAGCCTCGTCTTGAGGCTCGCTGTCGACAGGGTTTGACTTGCGGTGGCTTTAGATTTAGAGACCTTTTTGTTTTGCGTCTGTACCGTTGACGCATCTGAGTGTGCCATTCGCTCCGACGCGTAGGTTTTAGCGGTAATTCCGAGGATAATAACCGCCAACGTTAGCATCCCAATGGCGGCAATCTTCGTCACGCGGATGCGAGCGTCGGAAAGGCCACGCGAAGACGTGCCCTTCGTCTCATATCTGCTGCTATGCTGCGGCACATGCTCGTCCCGCGATGCGTTGTTTCGCACGTGGTCTCCTGATTGCTCCCGTTCATATACGAGCAGCATAATACCGAGCAGGCATTTCTTTCCAAAGATATTCAGAAGCGTTTAAGGTGTCTTTAAAGAAACCACAAGCGTATTTATCCAAATGGCACGATTCTGTTGCGCATCTCACCGCAACCCAGAGAGCAGTCTTTTTAGGACGGGGCTCTTTTAGCTACTTCTCCACCCTACCGGCCCCAAATGAGCTACCCCTAGCCGATGGCGTTTTTGAGTTCCGCGCGGCGCTTTTTCATGCCCGTCATGACGGCGTTGCGCAGCTCGGGGATGCGCGCGGCATCCATCTGTGGAACGCCCTCGAGCTTATAGGGAATCCCCAACTGTTCATACTTGACGACGCCCATCGTGTGATACGGCAGCATTTCCAGGCCCACCACGTTATGCCACGGGGCAATCAGACGACCGAGTGCCTCGCACTCCTCTGCCGTGTCGGTAATGCCCGGTACTACCACGTGACGGATAACGACCTTGATCCTGCGACGCGCCAGCTCATCGCCAAACGCCAGGATGCGCTCAGGATCGCAACCGGTCAGCTTTTTATGCTCGACGGGATCGGCATGTTTAATGTCGAGCAGCACCATATCGGTCTCGTTGAGTACGGCATCGAACTTCTCGGGATGCGCGGGGTCGAACGCATAGCCGCAACTATCCAAGCAGGTATGTACGCGACCATCGGGGTTGTTGTGCATTGCGCGGAACAGGTCGGCCAAGAACTCAGGCTGCAGGAGCGGCTCGCCGCCGGATACCGTAATACCACCGCTGCGGTAAAACTCATGGTTGCTCTGGAACTCGTCTATCAGGTGCTCGACGGTCACCATGGTGCCGCCGTTAACCGACCAGGTATCGGGGTTGTGGCAATACGCACAGCGCATGGGGCAGCCCTGAACAAACACCACAAAGCGGATGCCAGGTCCATCGACCGTTCCCATCGTCTCGATCGAATGAACGCGGCCCAGGGCAAACGCGGAGTCCTCAGGACGAGCGTCCATACCCTCGAGCTTCATCTCAGCCATTCCCGCTACCTTGCCTCTCATTGGTTTTAGCTACATAAATGCCAGAGTCATTCTAGCCTATATGCTTGATGGCGAAACGGTTTAGCGGTCAATTGGATTGTCCTATTTGGCCCCATGCAAAAGCGGCGGGAAGGTTGTCGCAACCCGCCCGCCGCCGAGGCAATAGAAATCGATAGACGCCAGGCGTTACGCCTTGAGCGTGAGCACCGCGCCGAAGGCGGTCGGGCCGCAATGGCTCGAGATGACGCCGCCGACCTGAGTCCAGGTAACGTCCCTAAAGCCCAGGTCGTGCGCATAGACTTCCATGTCGTCGCGCAGCTCCTCGGAAAGGCCTACCGAATACGCCAGGCCAATGTGCGAGTAGTCAATTTCGCCCTTCGCAACCATGTGGTCAATAAAGGCGCGGGCGCACTTGAGCATAGAGCCGCGGAACTTCTTGGTCGCCACGAACTTGCCACCCGTTACCTCAATGCAGGGCTTAATCTTGAGCAGATGGGCGCCTAGGAACGCGACGTTGGACAAGCGACCGCCCGCCTTAAGGAAGGCAAGGTCGGTAGGAACAAAGCCCAGCAACACGCGGTCCATAACGGAGCTCGCGAAGGCGAAGATCTCGTCGACGGTGGCATCGGGATGAGCCTCGATGTATTTGGCGGTCTCGACGACAACAAGCGACTGGCCCACCGAGACAAAACGCGTGTCCATGGAGAACACGTAGTCGCGCCCCTCTGCCGCGATCTTCGAGGACTGATGCGAACAGGTCGTGGCCTCGGAATACGCAAGATGCAAAATGGTCGCGTCTGGCTGCTCGGCGTGAATGCGGTCGTACACGCGAGAGAAATCTGCCGGCGCGCAGCCGCTGGTCTTGGGCATCACGCCAAACTCGTTGCAGCGCGAATAGATCTCGAGCGGATCGATCGAGCCGTCCTCGACGGTCTCGTCACCAATCGTGACATGCATGGGCACACGCACGATGCCGTAGCGTTCGCAGAGCTCTGGCGTCACATCCGAACCAGATTCAACCACGATTACGTACTTGCCCATTCTTATCACGACCCATCTCGACGTTGACTTTTTAATATGTGACGCACGTCCGCCGTCCTGCTACAGAACGGCCTCCAAGCGCCAAAGAGACGCCGTCCCTTGCACACAACAAAGGACAGCGTCTCCCTGGAAAACTCCGTTCTTAACTGAGATTTTACACGGTTTATTACTAAGTGTTACTTACTCCGCAAACGGTAGCTATACGCGATAAACGGTAGCAAGTAAGTATCCAGAACGCTCAACCCATTAGGAGCGTTCCGCCTAAAGGGTGACTACAAAGGACCCCCGCCGGGGCTGTTTGGGCTACCTCCCAAAACATTCCGCAGGACGCAAGAAGCCCTCGCCGCACGAAGTGCGCAGCGAGGGCTTCTTGCATGTCCGAGGACGTTTTGGGAGGTAGCCCAAACAGCCCCGGCGATCCTGCGGGAGTTAAACCCCTTTAGAACTTGTTGTGGAAGGTACGCGAAATGACCTCGTCCTGCTGCTCCTTGGTGAGCGTGTGGAAGTTCACGGCATAGCCGGAAACGCGGATGGTCAGCTGCGGGTACTTCTCGGGGTGAGCCTGAGCGTCGAGCAGCGTCTCACGGTTGAAGACGTTGATGTTCAGGTGGTGGCCACCCTTCTCGGCGTAAGCGTCGAGCATGTGGACCAGGTTGTCGGCCTGAGTCTCGGAAACTTCAGAAACCTTCATAATGTGTCTCCTTCAATCGATAGGCGCCGGCCGAAACCGGCGCACTAATCAGTAATCGTTATTGTTAGTATAGCACTAACAATAGTTACTCGCCCAGCTGATCAAGGTCGATATCACCAAAGAACACTTGGTCCTCCTTGCCGAGCGCGCCCGGGATGATGGAGAAGGTGTTGGAGATGCCGTCCTGGGCATCGCGGAACGGGAGCTTGGAAACCGAAGACAGCGAAGCGATGGCGCCGTGGCTATCGCGCTTGTGCATGGGGTTAGCACCCGGGGCGAACGGCTGGCCAGCCTTGCGGCCATCGGGCGTGGAGCCGGTCTTCTTACCGTACACGACGTTGGAGGTAATGGTCAGAACCGAAGTCGTGGGCACGGAGTTGCGGTAGGTGTCGTTCATGCGGATGTACTCCATAAACTGGTGCACAACGTCGTGAGCGATCTGGTCGACGCGGTCGTCGTCGTTACCGTACTTGGGGAACTCGCCCTCGGTCTCGAAGTCGACGATGATGCCGTTCTCGTCACGGACGGGGTGGACCTTGGCGTACTTGATGGCGGACAGGGAGTCAGCCACGACGGAAAGGCCAGCGATGCCCGTAGCGAACCAGCGGTGCACGTGCTTGTCGTGCAGAGCCATCTGGATGCGCTCGTAACAATACTTGTCGTGCATGTAGTGAATGATGTTCAGCGAGTTGACGTACACGCCAGCGAGCCACTTCATCATGTCGTTGTACTTGGCCATAACGTCATCGTAATCGAGCGTGTCGCCCTCGACGGCGCGATACTTGGGGCCGACCTGCTTCTTGGAGACCTCGTCAACACCGCCGTTGAGTGCGTACAGCAGGCACTTGGCCAGGTTAGCACGAGCACCGAAGAACTGCATCTCCTTGCCAATGCGCATGGAGGACACGCAGCAGGCGATGCCGTAGTCGTCGCCGTGGTAAACGCGCATGAGGTCGTCGTTCTCGTACTGGACCGAGGAGCTGGCGACAGAAGTCTTGGCGCAGAACTTCTTGAAGTTCTCGGGAAGACGGGTCGACCACAGAACGGTCATGTTGGGCTCGGGGCTGGTGCCCATGTTCTCGAGCGTGTGCAGGTAGCGGAAGCTCATCTTGGTAACGAGCGTACGGCCGTCAACACCCATGCCGCCGATGGACTCGGTGACCCACTGCGGATCGCCGGTAAACAGGGCCTGGTACTCGGGGGTACGGGCAAACTTGACCATGCGGAGCTTCATGATGAAGTGATCCACGAACTCCTGGATCTGCTCCTCGGTGAAGGTGCCGTTGGCAAGGTCGCGCTCAGCGTAGATGTCGATGAACGTAGAGGTACGGCCGATGGACATAGCGGCGCCGTTCTGCTCCTTGACGGCAGCGAGGTAGGCGAAGTACATCCACTGGATGGCCTCCTGCGTGTTGGTAGCAGGTTTGGAAATATCGAAACCATAGGTCTCGGCCATCATCTTGAGCTCGCCGAGGGCGCGGATCTGCTCCTGCAGCTCCTCGCGATCGCGGATGTTGTCGGCGGTCATGACCGTCGGGGTGGAAGCCTTCTGAGCCTCCTTGTCCTTGATCAGGTAGTCGACGCCGTACAGGGCGACACGACGGTAGTCACCGATGATGCGGCCGCGGCCATAGCCATCGGGCAGACCGGTGATGATGTGAGCCGAGCGGCAAGCACGCATCTCGGGGGTGTAGACATCGAAGACGCCGGCGTTGTGGGTCTTGCGCTCGAAGGTGTAGCGCTCGACAACGTTCTCGTCGACCTTGTAGCCGTGCTGGCTGGCAGCCTGGCAAGCGATGCGGATACCACCGTTGACGTGCAGAGCGCGCTTGAGCGGCTTGTCAGTCTGGAGGCCGACGATGGTCTCCTTCTCGCGGTGGGCGTTATCGATGTAGCCAGCGGGGTGGCTCACGATACCCGTGACAGTCTTGGTGTCCATATCGAGGACGCCGCCCTGCTCGCGCTCCTTGAGCAGCAGGTCGAGGACCTCGCCCCACAGCTCCTTGGTACGCTCGGTCGGACCGGCGAGGAACGATTCGTCGCCCTCGTAGGGGGTGTAGTTCTTCTGGATGAAGTCTCGGACGTCAACCTCTCCCGTCCAGATGCCTTCCTTGAAGCCTTCCCATGCCTCCTGCATTGTGTAACCACGCTCCTAGTTACGTATAATGCGGCGCTCTCTCACACCGCTGCTTATTGAATTCTTGAATGTTCGACCTGCACTACCGGCTTCTTCCGTTCTTCACCACACGTTGGTATAGGAAAAAACGTTTGTCCACCTTGGAACTGCAACCCAAAACCCAAGATTTCACCCGTCTGAGAAGGATAACATAGCCACCCCCTTCATCAGGGCTGTTATATGTTTCTTTTTTTATACCATTAGGGCGTTTTTAACAAATCCGCAGGAAATGCGAGCGTGAACAACTACCGTTCACCGATTTGTTTGGTATTTTTCCTTGCCTTTGTACGACGTTCACTCTAGCTGTTATGCCAGCTTTAGCAGGGTAAAGTGCCCCAAAGACCCACAGAAACTGCAGGGCGGCCACGGGATTTCCCCCGGGGCCGCCCTGTGGCGTGGCTAGTTATTTAGCTTTGATTGCCGCTTGGCATTAGGCGGCTGCGGCGACCTTGTCGGCCGCGGCCTTTTTGCTGTCGCCGTGACCCTGGCCCTCAAAATGCTTGTAGCACCAGCTGGTGACCAGCGGGGTCAAAATGGCCGTCACGATGGCGCACGCTGCAACCTGCGCCGTAGCCGTCGCGAGCACGGCGCCACCGTACATGGCCTCGTTGACACTCGCCATGGCGGCAGGCGTGGCCACATTGGCTCCGGCGCAGCTCGAAATGGCCGCACCTGCGACACCCGTACCGCCCGTAAGCTTATCGACCGCGATGACGGGAATTGCAAAGACCACCGAGCAGATCACGCCGAGCAGGATGCCGGGAAGACCGCCGTTGATGAGCTGGCCAAAGGTCATGGTCGAGCCCATGGCAAAGAAGACGAGCACGATGATGGCGGAAAGTGCCGGAGCCATCATCTTCTTAAAGCTCGGGAAGAGGTTACCCAGAATAATGCCGACGACGATCGGCAGGATGGCGCCCACGAGCGACCAGCCGATCGGAGCCTGGCCAGCAGCGCCGAGCACGATCATTGTGACCGGAGGGCCGACAACGAGTGTGGTGATGGCGACGGCGCCACGTTCGGCCTCGTTGCCCATGGTGCCCATCAGACCAGCGTACATAGCGTTGTTGGCGCCGGTGCAAGCCGCCAGCATCACCATGGCAGAGATGCCAAACAGGTTGTCGTTGAATACATAAAGGATGAGCAGCGACACGGCAACGACCACGATCTGCTTGACCGCGATGATGATGGCGCCGCGTGCAGCGGCGGCAGGAGCACTTTTAAACGAAATCGTCGTACCGACGATGAGCAAAAAAGCGCCCACGAGCGGGCTTGCACCCTGCTGGGTCATTCCAAGCGTAAAGCTGCCGAGCGTCTTGAACAGGTCGGGGAATAGCGTGTTGAGCAAGCAGCCCAGCAAAAGCGGCACCAAAATATTGGCGCCCGGGATGGAGGACATCTTAAAGAACGGCTCCTTTGCAGCCGGCGCCTCCACCGCAGTCGATTCACTCATATATATCTCCTTTGGATGCATGCGAATCGTAGCCGCACGCGCCTATGTCAGAAAGAAGGCGACAACCCCGAGTCGCCAGGGTCGCCGCCAAACGATTACCGCGGGGTATTACCCGTCCAGGACGATGCCGCCGTCGCAGTCACCGATCTCGCCGTTCACGAAGCTGGCGAGGTCGGAAGCGAAGAACAGCACCATCTGCGCAGGCTCGCTGGCCTGGGCGGCGCGACCCAGAGGAATACCGTTGATGATGCGCTGAGAGTTCTCGTCAGAAAGGATCGACGTCATGTCGGTAAGCGTGAGCGACGGGCACACAGCGTTGCAGCGGACGCCGAACTTACCGCCCTCCTTGGCGACCGCCTTGGTAAGGCCGTTGACACCGGCCTTGGAGCTCGCGTAGGCCGCGGTGCCGAGCAGGCCGCCGCCGATCTTGCCAGCAACGGAGCTCACGTTGACGATAGTGCCGGCATGTGCCGCCTTAAAGTGCGGGTACACGGCATTCATCATGGTAAAGGTGCCGTTGAGGTTGATGTCGATGGTGCGACGCCACTCGGTGTCGTCGATCTCGTCAAACTTCTTGGTGCTGATGACGCCGGCGCAGTTGATCAGGATGTTGGTTTGCGGCAGGTCCGTAAAAATCTGCTCGACGGTCTCGCGCGCCTTGGGCGCATCGGCGACATCGAGCTGATAGAACTTGTTGCCCTCGCCAAGCTCGGCCACAGCCGCCTCGCCCTTGGCAGCGTTCCTTGCGATGAGCGCGACGTGTCCGCCGCCTGCAACGATACCCTTGGCAATCTCGAGGCCAATGCCCTGAGTGCCACCGGTAACGATCGCGGTTTTACCCGTGAAGTCAAATGCCATGACTCCAACCCCCTTGATTCAGGTGTCTCCTTGCGGGAAGTTGGAGCATCGCACATGGCGATAAATGAGTCCCAGTCGTCATGGTGGTGACAACCCCTCGCCTAACCGCGGGCATGATAGTTCTTTGAAACGCTTCAGCAATTGAATTATTTTAAGTCTTTATGCGCTCTTTATATTGCCTAGTGGCCAAGTAGATTTTTAGGACATGTCCAGAAATCTACCGAATAGGATGGTTAAGTGGGGGTATCTTTTTTCACCGGAAATAGTTTCTAGTGTTAGGGGTTTTCGGTGAAAGATACCGATTTCCGTGAACTTGGGCGTCAGCTCCTTACCGAGTTCGGCAGCATGCATCAGCGCATTTCGCGCTTTGCGGACAAAGCCCTCAGTGGCGAGATGGCCGTCATGCGCGCCCTCATGCTCGCTGGCGGTTCGCTCACGCCAAGCGAACTCGCCGATCGTGCCTGGGTCTCGAGCGCCCGCATCGCCAATATCCTGCGCGCTCTCGAAGCCAAAGGCTGGGTCGAGCGCGAGCACTCAAAGACCGACCGTCGTCGCGTACACGTCACGGTGACCGACAAGGGATTCCATGATCTCGAAATCAAGCATCGGGAATTCGAGGACCGCACCGCGGCCTTCCTCGAGCAGCTCGGCGAAACAGATACCCAAGAGATGGTGCGCCTTCTTAGGCGTGCCAACGAAATTATCGACCGCAATCAAGAAAGGAGAGATGCCGAGTGAGGATTCTCAAGCTCTTTAAAAAGCATGTCCTGGCACTGTTCGCAGCTATCGTACTTATCGTAATCAGCTGCAACGCCGATCTAGCGCTGCCTACGTATATGAGCGACATCGTCGACGTGGGCGTGCAGCAAGGCGGTATCGCCTCGCCCGTACCTGACACCATTCGCACCGAATCGCTCGACGACCTCGAACTCTTTATGAGCGATAAGGACGCCAAAGCTGTGGAGGCCGTGTTTAGCAAGGCGGATAATAACGGCATTCGAACGTACAAGGGCACCGAGGAAGAGCGCGCCGACGGCGGCAAGATTGCCGACATCGTGAGCCTGCCCGAGACCGTCGTCCTTTCGTTCAACCAGGGCATTGACGCCAACTCCATGGATGACATGATGGGTTCGTCCAGCGAGAATAACAACAACGCCGCCCAGGCCATGCCCACCCCCGAGCAGATGGCGGCAATGACGCCCGAGCAGCTCGCCGAGATGCAGCAGAAGGCCGCAGCAGCGCAGAACATGCAAAAGCAGATTGATACCGACGGCGGTAAGATCACCATGAAGAGCCTGCGCCTAGGCGTTGAAGGCGGCCTAATCGACCAGGGCAAGCTCGTCGAGGGTGCCAACGATATGGCGGACAAAATGGGCTCCATGTCGGGTTCCATCGTGACCCAACGCGCCGTGAGCTATGTACAAGACGAGTACAAGGCGCAGGGCATCGACCCCGCCGACGTGCAGAACGCCTATCTGGGCCGCATGGCAACCACGATGTTTGGTCTGTGCCTGATCTCGCTCATCGCCACCATCCTGACCGGCGCCGTGGCCTCGCGCACCGCCTGTTCCATCGCACGCGACCTGCGCCGCGAGACCTTCAACAAGGTTATGCACTTCTCGCCGGCCGAGGTGGGCAAGTTTAGCCAGGCCTCGCTCATCACCCGCTGCACCAACGACATTCAGCAGATTCAGATGGCCGCAACCCTGTTTATCCGCATGTGCCTGATGGCCCCCGTCATGGGCATCGTCGCCGTCATGCGCGTCCTGGCCAACCACACCGGCCTGGAGTGGACCATCGCCGTGGCCATCATCGCGGTCTCGGCCGTCGTCGGCGTGCTTATGGGCCTCACCATGCCCAAGTTCAAAAAGATGCAGAGCTTTGTGGACCGCGTGAACCTCACCGCCCGCGAGCTGCTCGACGGCCTTATGCCCATCCGCTCGTTCAACCGCGAGGAGCATGAGCTCGAGCGTTTTGACAAGGCTTCGCTCGACCTAATGACCACACAGCTCTACACCAATCGTGCCATGAGCTTTATGATGCCGCTCATGATGCTCGTCATGAACTGCATCACCGTGCTTATCGTCTGGTTTGGCGCGCAGGGCGTGTCCGATGGCGTGATGCAGGTCGGCAACATGATGGCGTTTATCTCCTATACCATGCAGATCGTCATGGCGTTTATGATCCTCACCATGGTTTCGGTCATCCTGCCCCGCGCCGAGGTCGCAGCCGAGCGCGTGGAAGAGGTCATCACCTGCCCCACGAGCATCAACGACCCCGCCTCGCCCAAACTGCCCGCGGCCAGCGCACCGCGCGGTGAGCTCACCTTCCGCGACGTGAGCTTCCAGTATCCCGATGCCCGCGCCGACGTCATTAGCGGCGTGAACTTCACCACGCATGCCGGTCAGATGCTCGGCATCATTGGTTCCACGGGCTCGGGCAAGTCCACGCTCGTTCAGCTGATTCCGCGCTTATACGACGTCACGGGCGGCAGCATTTCGCTCGACGGTATCGACGTGCGCGATATGACCCTTTCCGAGCTTCGCCGCCGCATTGGTTACATCCCTCAGCAGGGGCGTCTGTTCTCGGGCACCGTGGAGAGCAACCTTAAGTTTGCCGGCGACATGGTAAGCGACGAGAACATGCACGAGGCCGCGCGCATCGCCCAAGCCGAGGACTTTATCGCCGAGCGCGAGGGCGGCTACGACTCCCCCATCAGCCAGGGCGGCTCCAATGTCTCGGGCGGTCAGCGCCAGCGTCTGGCCATCGCCCGCGCGTTGGCAAAAAAGCCCGAGGTCCTGGTGTTCGATGACTCGTTTAGCGCCCTCGACTACAAGACCGACGCGCGCCTGCGCGAAGAGCTTGCCAAAAACGTTACCGACGCCGCGCTCGTTGTCGTAGCCCAGCGCATCGCGACCATCATGCACGCCGACCAGATCATCGTGCTCGACGACGGTCACGTGGTGGGCACTGGTACGCACGAGGAGCTGCTGCACAGCTGCCCGGCGTACCTGGAGATCGCACAGTCGCAGCTTTCCGCCGAGGAGCTGGGGCTCACTCAAGAAGAAATTGCAGCCGTTATGGAGGGAGGCGAGCACTAATGGCAGACGAGACCAAGACTCAGATTCCCAAGCCCACCCGCCAGCGCGGTCCCATGGGCCGCATGGGTGGCATGGGCCGCGGCGAGAAGGCCAAGGACTTTAAGGGCGCCATGCGGCAGTTGCTCGGCTATATCGGTCAACACAAGGTTGCCGTGCTTGCCGCCGTCGCCTTTGCCGTGTGCTCGGTCGTCTTTAACATTGTGGGACCCAAGGTGCTCGGCCAGGTTACGACCAAGCTGTTCGAAGGCCTGGTCGCCAAGGTCAACGGTACCGGCGATGTCGACTTTGCCTGGATCGCCAAGACGCTCGGCTTTTTGCTCTGCCTGTATCTGGCAAGCTCTGTTTGCAGCCTCATCCAGGGCTGGCTCATGACCGGCGTCACGCAAAAGATTTGCTACCGCATGCGCAAGGAGATCGCCGCCAAGATCGCTGTCGTGCCGATGAGCTACTTTAACGGACACAGCAAGGGCGATGTGCTCAGCCGCATCACCAACGACGTCGATACGCTGGGTCAGTCGCTCAACCAGAGCGTGACGCAGCTCATCACGTCGGTGACGCAGATTATCGGCGTGCTCGTCATGATGCTGTCGATCAGCCTGCCGCTTACCGGCGTCACCGTGCTCACACTGCCGGCCGCCGCGATTATCCTGACCGTGATGATTCATTTCTCGCAGCCGTACTTCCGCGAGCAGCAGCAGGTCCTGGGCACCGTCAACGGCATTATCGAGGAGGACTTTGCCGGCCAGAACGTCATTCAGGTGTTCGACCGCGCCGAGGCCTCAATCGAAGAGTTCGACCGTCAAAACGACCGCCTCTTTATTAGTGGCTGGCGCTCGCAGTTCCTGTCGGGCCTGATGATGCCGCTTATGAGCTTGGTGGGCAACATGGGCTACGTGGGCGTCGTCGTGGTGGGCGCACAGCTCGCGCTGACCGGCAATGCCACGCCCGGCGACATCCAGAGCTTTATCCAGTACGTTCGCAACTTTACGCAACCCGTGCAGCAGCTGGGCAACGTGAGCAACACGATGCAGTCTATGGCCGCTGCCACCGAGCGCGTCTTTGAGTTCCTGGCCGCGCCCGAGGAGGAGCAGAAGGCCGACGCGCAGATTCCCGAAAAGCGCCCTGGCCATGTGGAGTTTGACCACGTCAAGTTTGGCTACACGCCCGACAAGACCATCATCCACGACTTTAGCTGCGAGGCACAGCCCGGCCAGACCATCGCCATCGTCGGTCCCACCGGCGCCGGCAAGACCACGCTCATTAAGCTGCTACAGCGCTTCTACGACGTGGACGGCGGCTCGCTGCGCGTCGATGGCGTCGACGTACGCGATTGGGACCGCGCGGCACTGCGCGGCGAGTTTGCCATGGTGCTGCAGGATACGTGGCTGTTTAACGGCACCATCCGCGAGAACATCCGCTACGGACGCCCCGATGCAAGCGATGCCGAGGTCGAGGCCGCTGCACGCGCTGCACGCTGCGACCACTTTATCCATACGCTCGCCGGCGGTTACAACTTTATGATCAACGAGGAAGGCACCAACCTTTCGCAGGGCCAACGCCAGCTCGTGACCATTGCCCGCGCCATTTTGGCCGACCGCCCGGCGCTTATTTTGGACGAGGCGACATCCAACGTCGATACCCGCACCGAGGAGCTTATTCAGCGCGCCACGGATGCGCTGATGCAGGGCCGCACCAGCTTTGTTATCGCACACCGCCTGTCCACGATCCGCAACGCCGACGTGATCTTGGTAATTCGCGACGGCGACATCGTCGAGAAGGGCACGCACGACGAGCTGCTCGCCCAAGGCGGCTTCTACGCCGACCTGTACAACTCGCAGTTCGACGAAGCGGCGTAAATTCTGCCGCAGGGAACGAATAACACCCGAGAACGGGGGCGCAGGACAACTTGCGCCCCCGTTTTTTTGTTCTGCGACCCTCAAACCGCCTCCCCTGGGACCAAATCGACGACCTCTTCCGAGCCACGTGGCATCATTCCATTCCAGGGCCAGCCAACGTTTGCCCAGATAAAACCTGCCAAAATAAACCTGTCCCTTTTTGGCAGGTTTTGGGGTGACGAGGGCTTGCACTTTAGCGTGCGACAGCGGATAATGCCGAGCATTCGACAATGCACACTTTGTCTTATTTGATTGAGGAGGCCCCGTATGGCCATGGAATTCAAGCGCAGGTTGCCGATCCCCATGGAAATCCGCGAGGAAATGCCGCTTTCCGCCGATCTTACCGCCAAAAAACAGGAATTCGACGCCGAGGTCGCCAAGGTCTTTACCGGCGAGGACGCGCGCAAGGTGCTCATCATCGGCCCGTGCTCTGCCGACCGCGAGGACTCGGTGCTTGAGTACATGAACCGACTGGCCAAGGTCGCCGAAGAGGTCAAGGACAAGCTCATCATCATTCCGCGCGTCTATACCAACAAGCCGCGCACCAAGGGCACTGGCTACAAGGGCCTGCTGCACAACCCCGACCCCGAGGCTCCCGACGACCTGCTCGAGGGCGTCAAGGCCATCCGCCATATGCACCTGCGCGTCATCGAGGAGACCGGTTTCTTTACCGCCGATGAGATGCTCTACCCGTCCAACTACCAGTACCTCGTCGACCTGCTGAGCTACGTCGCCGTGGGCGCGCGCTCGGTCGAGAACCAGGAGCATCGTCTGGTGTCGAGCGGCATTTCGGTGCCTGTGGGCATGAAGAACCCCACCGCCGGTTCCACCACCGTTATGCTCAACTCCATCTACGCCGCCCAGGCACATCAAAGCTTCATCTTCCGCAACTGGGAGGTCGAGTGCGACGGCAATCCGCTCGCGCACGCCGTCATGCGTGGCTACATTGGTCTCGACGGTCGTACCTACCCCAATTACCACTACGAGCATCTGGAGCGTCTGGCTGAGCGCTATACCGGGCATGCCGGCTACGCCAACCCGGCGGCGATCATCGACTGCAACCACGACAACTCGGGCAAGCGCCCGCTGGAGCAGCACCGCATCTGCAAGGAGGTGCTCGACAGCTGCCGCCGCAACGAGTCCATCTCCAAGCTGGTCAAGGGCTTTATGATCGAATCCTACCTGGAGGACGGCAACCAGTCTGTCGACGGCGGCGTCTTTGGCAAGTCCATCACCGACCCGTGCCTGGGCTGGGAAAAGACCGACTACCTCATCCACGAGATCGCAGAGCGGGTGTAGGTTGCGGCGTTTTACCAAACGCCGTAACCTGCCGACGCTGCAAACCCGCCAGAACGGCAATATGCCTTTCAGCTTCGACGGCATGACCAAAAGGTCAATGCCGCCTCGCTTCAAGGCACCTTGCTCGCGTGTACGGGTTTTCGCTGACGTTTTTCTACCAGCGTCGTTGCCAAAGCTAGCACTTGGGGACGCTCCTTTTGGGGTAGTCGTTGGGGACGCTCTTGTTTGACTAGTCGTTTAAGAACGTCCCCAACGACTACCGGGGGAGTTGCCTTCCCTCGCGGCGGTCTTCTAGCAGAAAAACCAAGTGAGTAGGCTTTTTGCAGGAGGCCAAGCACGCCCCAAAACGCCACAGCTCTGACCTGCGGTTTTATTGAGCATTTGTCGCGATGTGCTCGGCAGGTTCAAAAAAGTCTACTCACTTGTATCTGAGACGCACCCGGTTGGAAAAAACCGCCGCGAAAGGGCCCCTGGTCCCTTCGCGGCGGTCATACGCCTCTGATTTTGCGACGATTTTGCCCGCTTGTTATTCGCTGTAGCGGGTGGCTATGGCAGCTCGCACCATTCCGGTGCTCATGAGGTAGGTCACCAGGAAGTAGCCACCGTATGCTGCTAGGAAGATTGCACAGGTGAGGCCCACGGTGCCGCCGATGCTCATATTTCCGAATATGCTCACCAGCTCGATGATCACCTTAAGTGCCACAAAGGAGTGCGCCAGGCCCACTGCCAGCGGGAACAGGAAGAATACCGCTTGCTGCGCCATCACCGAATGTCGAATCTGGCGGTCGTCGCAGCCGATCTGTGCCAGCACACGATAGCTGCGGCTGCCGTCGGCCACGTTGGAGAGTTGCTGGATCGACAGAATCGCCGCGCATGCAACGACCAATACAAAGCCAATGTAGATGGCTAGGTAGCTAATAAGACCGTTCATTTGCGCTGCTTGGGCGTACATCTCGGAGCGTGTGATGAAGGTTCCCCACGAACCCGGCTCCTTGCCGTCAACGAGCAGATTGTCGAGCAGAGTGTATTTAATGCTCTCGTCTGCCTCGGTCGTATCCATCCCCTGTTTGTAGTTAACGAGCAGGCTACTGGAATACGGCTGCAGATTAAGTTGGGACAACAGCTCGTCGGCAACGACGACGGTACCCGGATTACTGCCCATCGCCGAGTTGGCGATGGCCGCCGTGTCCTCGTCCGACTTATCGGTTGCGGGCTTGAGCGTATGCCCGCCCAAGGTAAGGGCATGGCCGCCAGCCATATACTTGGTGTACAGGTCGACCAGCTCACCGCCCATATCACACGTAAGCAAGTACTGGTCGCGGCCAATGCTCACCGGCTCCTCGCCCATCATCTGACGCAGCTTGTTGTACTGGCTCGCCGGCGTCACAAACAGACCTATCGCATCGGGCTTGCTACCCCCGAACGCCTTGGGAAGCTTTTCGCCCATGGTCTTGCACATCTCACCCGCAGACACCGAAGGGCTCGAACCGCCAAACGGGTAACTTAGATACGAATCGATCTGCACATGCTCACCGGCAACATCGGCGATATTGACCTTCTTGACGGTCTCGTCGTTGTTGTCCGCCGACTTGTCCTTACCGTGCCATGCGGAGTACAAATCGACCGTACTATCGGCCAGCACCATGCGATCGGCCTCAGACGGATTGACATACTCTTTGTAGTAGTCGAGCGTATCGGGCGTGTAATAGACATACGTCTGCGACATATCGGCCGGCGTATAGCGCTCCAGATTCTCGTTCATCACATTGGCAATCGACATACCGCACGTCACCGAGGTGATGGCCAAAAACAGGAGCATCGCGATGACGCCCATCGAAAAGCACACCGTGTTGACCTTGGCCGCAAGCTGGCGCACGATAAACATGTTGAGGCCGCGCCAATACACGCCGCGCAGGCTCTGCAGCAGCTTGATAAGCATGCCCGAGAGTCCCCAAAACAGGGCAAAGGTACCCACGGTAACCATAGCGGTCGTAATGCCAAACTGGTTCATGGCCTCTTGCAGCTTGCTGTCCGTCGCGGTTAGCGGGAACCCATCACGTAGCAGACGGTAATAGGCCACGCCCACAAGCACCACGCCCACGGCAAAGATGGCAATCGCGATCCAGGGGTTGCGTGTCTTGATGCTCTCGTTGCGACGCTCGGCACCCATAAGCTCGATGAGTTTGGTACGACGCACGGCGCGAAGGTTCAGCAGTAGCGTGAGCACAAACATTACGAGCATGCAGGCAAGGGTCAGGTTGAACGCATGCACCGAGAAAAAGAAGTGGAAATTGGCGATCTGTGTCTTAAAGAGCGAGGCCGTAAAGAACGTCATGAGCTGGGAGAGTCCCACACCCAGCACAATGCCGGCGACAAAGGCCACAACCGATACTATCACGGTCTCGAGCGCCATGATCGTGGCGACGCGCCCGCGCCCCATACCGAGCACCTGGTACAGGCCAAACTCCTTCTTGCGGCGTTTCATGATGAAGTTATTGGCATACACCATCAAAAAGGCCATGACACCGGCCAAAAAGTACGTCAGGTAGCCGAGCATGCTGCCCATAACCTGCGCCAAGCCCTCTTCATCGATTCCGGCGATGTCGACCTGCATCGAGATGGTGTTAAAGGCATAGAAGACCGTGACGCCCAGGGTGAGCGTCAAAAGGTAGACGAGGTAGTCGCGGCCGGCGCGGCGGACATTGCCCCAAGCGAGTTTACAGAGCATCGGCGCCCTCACCGCCCATCATGGCAACGACCTCCATAATGCGGTCGAAGAACTCGCGGCGGTCGGTGTCTCCGCGGCGCAGCTCGGTGAAGATCTTGCCGTCGCGAATAAACAGCACACGGCTCGTGTAGCTGGCGGCAAAGCTGTCGTGCGTGACCATGAGCACGGTGGCGCGCAGGCGGCGGTTAAGGGCCTCCAGGCTCTCGAGCAGCAGGCGAGCGCTCTTGGAATCGAGGGCACCGGTGGGCTCGTCGGCCATGATCATGGTGGGGTCGGTGACGAGCGCGCGAGCCGCGGCAACGCGCTGCTGCTGACCGCCGGACATTTGGTAGGGATACTTGTCGAGCACCTGACTGATGGACAGGCGCGCTGCCACATCCTGCACGCGGGTCGAGATCTCTGCCGAGTTTGTGCGGGCGATGGTGAGCGGCAGGGCGATGTTCTCGCGTGCCGTGAGCGTATCGAGCAGGTTGGAGTCCTGGAAGATAAAGCCAAGCTCCTCGCGGCGGAACTGCGAAAGCTTAGCCTGCTTCATGCGCGTCACGTCCTGGCCGTTGATGCGGATCGTGCCACTTGTGGCACTATCGATGGTCGACACGCAGTTGAGCAACGTCGACTTGCCCGAGCCCGAAGCGCCCATGATGCCAACGAATTCGCCGCGGTTGACGGTAAAGCTGACGTCGTTGAGCGCGCGGGTCACGTTGCCCAGCGCTCCGTATACCTTTTCGAGATGCACGACTTCCAGTACCGGGGTCGCCATGTGCGTGGTTTGCATACCGAGTCCTTTCTTGCGATTAGTCTACGGCATCTATAGTCGCAAGAAGCCGAGTCGGCTACCATCGATATCGCTTACGCTTGCCTTACCGTTGCGTAAGGTAGGGGTAGTCTTTTTGGGACGGGGCTTTTTTAGCTACCCTATCCGTAGCCTCCGAAGCATGAGGCCGCATTTGACATAGGGCAGCTAAAAAAGCCCCGTCCCAAAAAGACTACCCAAATGAGCTGCCTTGTCATGTGTTGATGTTAAGGGAGGACTCCTGTTGAAGACTGTTCATGTTGCCGCTGGGATCATTCGCAAGGAAGGATCCGATGAGCTGCTTGCCGTGCAGCGCGGCTACGGCGACATGCAGGGACTTTGGGAGTTTCCCGGTGGCAAGCTTATGCGCGGCGAGACGCCCGAGGACGCCGTACGCCGCGAGCTCATGGAAGAGCTGCAGGTAAAAGTCACCAACCTGCGCGATTTCTATACCGTTGAGTATGACTACCCCGATTTTCATCTCTCCATGGAGTGCTACTACTGCTCGCTGGCTAAAGAATCCGATGAGCCCCAGAAGCACGACCGCCAGCTCGATATCCGCTGGATTCCGCGCACCTCGCTTGCCACCGTTGAGTGGATGCCCGCCGACAAAGGGCTTATCGATGCTCTGATTGAGCTGAAGGAAGATCGGCTTGAGGCCAACGGCGCCGCCGATGACGCCACGCCCAACACGGCCGACAAACCCGCCACCAAGCCCAAGCGCGCACCTAAGCGCCGCAGCAAAAAGCGTCCCAAGCCCGGTCTGCTCGACGGCATCGATACCTCGGACCTCTCCGCTGACGAGCGCGAACTGGTGCGCCGTCGCGCCGCTATAAAAAAGTCCATGAAGGGCAACAAGCGCGCCAACACCAAACCCGAGCTGCTCGTTCGCCAGCGCCTGCGGGCAGCGGGCCTTACGGGATACCGTCTGGAATGGAAGGTACCCGGCAAGCCTGACATCGCCTTTCCCGGGCGCAAGATCGCCATTTTCGTCAACGGCTGCTTTTGGCATCGCTGCCCTAAGTGCAATCCGAGCCAGCCCAAGCGCAATGTTGAGTTTTGGGAGGCAAAGTTTCGCCGCAACGTCGAGCGCGACCGAGCCGCCATCGACGCGCTTACCCGAATGGGCTGGACACCCATCACCGTCTGGGAATGTGAGCTCAAGAAAGACCGCATCGACGCCACCATGGAAAAGGTCATCGAACAGGTACGCGCCGCCGCACCGCAGCGCTAACAGCGATCATTCACACGCTCCGCACGTCCGCGCCACAAACCTTAGAAAGCCCTTAAGCTCAAAACCTTTCAAGAGTGTTATTCGATACCTTTGACCTGCAGTTTCACTGTTATAACAAACCTGATTAAGCCTTTCTTTAGCGCTTCTTTGCAGCAGCCGCGGCATAATACAGCCAACGAACGGGACCTAGCAGCACACCCCGTGCGCAACCTTTTGGTGGACATCGAGGAGGCCGCATAAGCATGCATTCTTCCAATGACGCAGCACAGCAGCCATCCCTAAAACATGCAGACCTTTTCTCCTTCCCCCCCCCGACACAGAGAAACGGCCTCCTCGACTCCCCCACCACAAAAGCCAAACGCTCAACCGATCAGAATCTCAACTTGCGAGCATCGTTCGAAAAGCTCCAAGCATCCCTAAACAAGTCATTCCCCAACCAAGCCCGGGCATACTAGTCCCCCATCAACAAAGAGGCCCTAACGCCCCACCGATTTCCGCCCCAACGCCACAAGGGCGATTGAGCAGGGCCGTCCGGAAACGGAAAAGGGCCTATCTCTCAGAACATTCCGCAGGACGGAGGAAGCCCCGCAGCGCGTAGCGCACAGCGGGGCTTCCGACATGTCCGAGGACGTTCTGAGAGATAGGCCCTTTTCCGTTTCCGGACGGCCCGGTGGGATCAGAGTACCCTTGCTGTTACTCTGCTTTGCCCACAGAGTTGAGGTTGGTCATGCGGATCTTAACCAGCTCGGTGATCTCACGCATGCCCTCCTTGGCCGGCTTCTTGGGATCGAAGCAGGCGGGGTTCTCGGCCATGTAGGCCATGAAGCCCTTGGTGTAGGCCTGACGCAGCTCGGTAGCGTAGTTAACCTTGCAGATGCCGTTCTTCACAGCCTCGGCAACCTGCTCATCGGGCACACCGGAAGTGCCGTGCAGAACCAGCGGAACGTCGACGGCGTCGCGGATGGCCTTGACCACGGACTGCTCGATGTGCGGATCGCTCGTGTACACGCCGTGGCTGGTGCCAACGCCAATGGCCAGCGAGGTGCAGCCGGTGCGCTCGACGAACTCCTTGGCCTCGGCAGGATCGGTGTAGGGGCTCTCGCCCTCAACCGCGGGACCGTCGTCCTCCTTGCCGCCAACCTTGCCGAGCTCGGCCTCGACGGGCACGCCCATGGCGCGGCCGGCGTCGGCGACGGACTTGGTCAGGGCAATGTTGTCCTCAAAGGACTCGTGCGAGCCGTCGATCATGACGGAGGTGTAGCCCGTGCGGAAAGCCTGCATGCAGCGGTCATAGCCATCGCCGTGATCGAGGTGCAGAGCGACGGGCACGGAAGCGCGCTCGGCAGCGGCCTTCACCATGCCGTAGAAGTAGTCCAGACCAGCGGTCTTGATGGTGCCCGGGGTGGTCTGCATGATGACGGGGGACTTGGTCTCCTCGGCAGCGGCCAGAACGGCCATAACAAACTCGAGGTTCTCGACGTTGAACGCGCCGACGGCGTAGTGGCCGGCCTGAGCGTCCTTGAGCATCTTTTCGGTGGTAACAAGTGCCATGAGCGTTTGCTCCTCTCCCTCGCCCGCATCTGGACATCGGGCGTAGTTGTTCACAAGGCGTTTTACCTTGCGTTTTACTGCGCCCATTGTATGAAATTCAGCGGCTTTGCACGTGCGAGATATTGAGTCCATGCAGGCCAATACAGTCGTTTTTGAAAAGTAAACGGAAGGAATCGGAACCGAGTGGGCGTGTTCGATATTGAATTTTGAGCGTTTAGCGTCTTTCTTTTATAGAAAAGATAAGTAATCGAAAGGTGTTTTCTTACTCAAAAAGAAAATGAACGAAAATAGAGTCAACACAATTCCTGCAAATTTAGCCGAGAATGGAGCAAACATGGCCCAAGCTACCAACCGTGCTTTTGCTGACGAGCGCCGTACCGCCATTATGGAAATACTCGAGCATAACGCCTCGGTGCAGGTAGCAGAAATCGCCCAGACCTTTGGCGTGTCCTCCGTCACCGCCCGCGCCGACCTGGACGCGCTCGCCGAAGCAGGCAAGCTGCGTCGCACACATGGTGGTGCCGTATCGCTCCACAAACGCCTGACCGTCTCCACGCAAGATCGCCGCATCAATGTCAACGTCGCCGCCAAGCAGGCCATCGCGCAAAGCGCCATCGAGCTCGTTAATAACGGCGACACGCTGCTCGTCGACTCGGGCACCACGGCGCTCGAATTCGTCCGGCTCCTCGATCAGCGCGACGGCATCACCGTTATCACGGCCGACATTACCATCGCCGATTATATTGACGAGAGCATGCCCTCGGTCGATGTCGTCATGCTGGGCGGGGCACTGCGCAAAGGTCATCGCTATCTGTACGGCCCACTTACCATGCAGGCGCTCCAAATGGTCCACGCCGACCTTGCCATCATGTGTCCTGGCGCTTTTGTTCCCGGCTGCGGCTTTACGACCGACTTTCCGCAGATGGCCGAGACCAAAGCGGCTATGGTCGGTGCCGCCCGTCAAAGCGTCGCCCTCATGGACGCCAGCAAGGTCAACGGACGCGGCATGTACCGTTTTGCCGAGCTTGCCGACGTCGACATCATCGTGATGGACAGCGACCCCGACGCCGCCGTCGCCACCTCAATCGCCGAGGCCACCGATAGCGCACGTCCAGCCCTCATCATCGCCGGCGCTTAAACAAAAACCACCACAAAGGGCCTGTCCCTTTGTGGTGGTTTTGCCCGTTAAAAGCGAAATATCGCTACTTGGAAAGCTCGTCGGCGAGGGCCTCGATCTGGGCGCGCGATGTGTCGTTGAGCGAGCCCAGCACGGTCACCTTGTTCTGCGCCAGGGTGATGTCCTTCATGCCCTCGAGCTCCTTGGTCATAACCTTGGCAGCGGCGGGCGTCCAGGAACCGGCCTCGACGAGCGCCACGGTGCGGTTCTGGTAGGCATGCTCGGCGAGCGTGTGGATAAAGGTGCTCATGAACGGGAAGATCTCGCCCTGATAGGTGATGGAGGCGAGCACCAGGCGGTCATAGCGGAACGCATCCTCAACGGCCTCGGCCATGTCGTCGCGAGCCAGGTCAAAGACGGAAACCTTCTGACCGCGAGCCTCGAGCGCAGATGCGAGCTCCTCGACGGCAGCCTTCAGATGTCCATACACACTCGCATAGGCAATCGTGATGCCCTCGTCCTCGGGCTGATAGCTCGACCAGGTGTTGTAGGTGTCGAGGTAATAGCCCAGGTTCTCGGTAAGGACAGGACCGTGGAGCGGGCAGATGATCTGAATATCCAGATCGGCAGCCTTTTTGAGCACGGCCTGCACAAACTTGCCAAACTTTCCCACGATGCCAAAGTAGTAGCGGCGAGCCTCGCAAGCCCAGCCCTCGGGATCCTCGATGTCGTTGGCGCCAAACTTGCCAAAGCCGTCGGCGCTAAAGAGCACCTTGTCGGTGGCCTCATAGGAGAAGAGTACCTCGGGCCAGTGAACGTTGGGGGCGCCGATAAAGGTCAGGCTGTGGCCGCCCAGGTCGAGCACATCGCCCTCTTTGACAACCATTTTGCGCTCGGGGAAGTCGGTGCCAAAGTAGTTGACCATCATGCGGAAAGCACCCATGCTGGCCACAATCTGCGCCTGGGGATAGCGCTCCATAAAGGCGGCGATACCGGCGGAGTGATCAGGCTCCATATGATGGATGACCAGGTAGTCGGGCGTGCGGCCATCGAGCGCGGCCTCGAGGTTGCCGAGCCACTCGTCGACAAAACCACCGTCGACCGAATCGGCGACAGCGATTTTATCGCCCAAGATAACGTAGCTGTTGTATGCCATACCGTTCTCGGACACATCGTACTGGCCCTCGAACAGGTCAATGTCGTGATCGTTGACGCCAATGTAGCGGATATCCTTGGTGATCTCCATCAGGCACAGCCTCCTAGATAGACACAATAACCTGTCTATAATAGCACTTGGCAGCATTCCAAATGTTGTCTGCCGGCATCCTTACCGATTGTTATTGAAATACGATGAATCGCCGTTTACCTGCGCAAACTATGAGCGTGGCATCGCTGTGCTATGTCGAATAATGAGCTGGCCGGGAATACGGATAGCAACGGTTTTGCCCGCCGTACCCGCCTCGGGAACCGCGTGCTCAAACACCTCGCGTCCACGCTGATGTAAATCGAATCGAACGGTCGTGAGCTCGTTATGCGCGACAAAGTCGTCGAGCGAATCGTCGACGCCCACCACGCTTACGTCCTCGGGCACGCGCAGGCCGCTATCACGCAGCGCGGCAATCGCGCCATTTGCCATCTGATCGTTTGCCGCATAGATCGCCGTCATGGTGCGATCGTGCTCGGCCAGGTACCTGCCGGCCTCGTAGCCGCTGTTGGCAGACCAGTCGCCCTCGAGCGGCGCCTGTGGCTTAATGTGCTTATGCTCGAGCGCATCCTGCCAGCCGGCGCGACGAAATTGCTCGTCGACCGAGAACGACGGGCCGCCAATATAGCGAATTTGCTCGTGCCCCAGCTCAAACAGATGATCCATAAGCAAGAGCGAGCAGCCGTAATGGTCGGAGTCGACCGTGGTCACCCGCGGGTGCGCGTACATGGTAACAATAACCGTGCCAATGCCCGGCAGCGGATCAAACGTCTCAAAATCGGGCGCCATACGGCTCATACCGATGATGATGCCGTCCACCGGCAGCGCAGCCATACGACGCGTGGCCTCGGCAAGCGAAAACTCCTCGGTCTTGGACATCTCGACCAGCGTGATGGCGCAATTATGCTCGCGAGCAGCGCTGGCAATGCCGTCGATCATTGAGAGGTTGCCAAACTTGGTGATATCGTTGACGCACAGACCGACCGAATGGTAACGGCCGTCGCGCAGCGAGCGACCGGCATAACTCGGACGAAAACCGAGCTCTTGCATAGCGGCCTGCACGCGCTGGCGCGTCTGCTCGTTAACGTTGGGCAAGCCGTTGGCGACGCGCGAAACCGTCTGCTGCGAAACACCGGCAGCGCGGGCGACGTCGGCCATGGAGACCGGACGCGTACCCGTATCGTTGGACGAGTGCCTTGCCACAGAATCACCTTCACCCTTGCGAAATTTGAATAGCGTGCATGCCGACCCGGGCAGAAACACACCCCGCGCCGAAGCCCGCTATCGTCGGACGCATGTTAACGTACTCTACTTTTTCTATCTGCATCTCTTCTGCTTTATAAGTTCATACGGCATTACCGTTCACGGCTGTAATTCTACCGACTACCAGATTCTCAAAAAGTGACAAGCGATCTGTTATGAGTACGTTAACATAGCCCGTAACGTGCGGCATCGTGAACACTTGGTTCATACCGCTTCAAGTTGTTAACGTACTCGTAGCGACGCAAAACTCACCCGTGCGCGCCAAGGAAAGGACTCCCATGACCACCCCCGACGAAAAGACACTCACCATGCTCACCAGGCTGTTTGAGGAGGAGTTTGGACCAATCGGCGACCGCCAGGTACTCTACGTGCACGCACCCGGCCGTTCCGAGATCAGCGGCAACCACACCGACCACGAGGGCGGCCATGTTATCGCCGGCTCGCTCGATGTCGCCGTTGACGGTATCGCCGTGGCAACCGACTCCAACAAGGTCCGCGTCGCCGACGAGGGCTATCCTACGTTTGAGATCACGCTCGATACGCTAGATGTTCAGGAATCCGAGAAGGGCACGTCCGCGAGCCTCGTCCGCGGCATGGCCCACGAAATCGCCGCTCTGGGTGTTGAGCCCCAGGGCTTCGACTTCGCCTTCACCTGCTCCGTCCCCTCGGGCGGCGGTCTTTCGAGCTCTGCCGCCGTCGAGGCGGCGTACGGCCGCGCCATGGAGACGCTCTGGGGCGCGCCCGCCATCGAGCCCGTCGCGCTCGCCCAGATGAGCCAGCGCACCGAGAACAACTACTATGGCAAGCCCTGCGGTCTTATGGACCAGGCCGCCGTGTGCCTGGGCGGCCTCGCCTACATGGACTTTGAGGACCAGGCTCAGCCTAAAACCCAGAAGCTCGAACTCAACTTTGAGGATCACGGCTATGCGCTCGTGCTCGTTAAGGTTGGCGCCGACCATGTGGCAGCTACCGACGACTACGCCGCCGTTCCGCGCGAGATGCAGGACGTCGCCGCCGAGTTTGGCAAGACACGCCTGTGCGAGGTAAACGTGGCGGATTTTGACGCCAAGCTCCCCGAGCTACGCGCCAAGCTGGGCGACCGCGCCTGCCTGCGCGCCGTTCACTACTGGTACGAGAACGGCCTGGTCGCTAAGCGCTGGGCAGCCCTTAGCGCCGGCGACATCGACCAGTTCCTGGTCCTGACGCGCGAGTCCGGTGCCAGCTCCGCCATGTACCTGCAGAATGTCGTCGCCAAACTGGGCTCCGAGCAACCTTCCATGTATGCCTTGGCGCTGGCCGAGCATGTGCTCGACGGCCGCGGCGCCGTCCGCATCCACGGTGGCGGCTTTGGTGGCACTATCCAGGCCTTCGTGCCGCTCGACCTGGTCGACACCTTTATCTCCAAGATGAACGGCTGGCTGGGCGAGGGCTCTGCCCGCCACTACGCAATTTCTGACAAGGGGGCTTACGCTGCATGGCTGTAATGACTGATGTGCGCGAGGCCGCGCAGGGCCTGATTGAGTATGCCATCCATCGATCGATGATCGGACAGGATGACCGCATCTGGGCCTACAACACCATTCTGGAGTGCATCGGCGCCACGGGTCCCGCGCTCGACATGGCTTGGGCGATGCAGAACGAGAAGCTCTCGCTCTTGCACCCCGATACGCTCTCCGATTTTGACCTGGAGGGCACGCTTGCCGCGCTTTCCGAGGACGCCGTTGCCAACGGCGCTGCCGAGGACACGGCGTCGGGCCGCGACCGCATCGCCATGCGCATCATGGGCGCGCTCATGCCGAGGCCTTCGGTTGTAAACGAGGAGTTCAACGGACGCATGGGCGTCAACGAGCCCCGCGCCGCGACCGACTGGTTCTATGGTCTGTGCTGTGACGCCGGTTACGTGCGCCGCGCCGCCATCGCGCGCAATATCAAATGGAGTACCCCCACCAACTGGGGCGACCTGGAAATTACCATCAACCTGTCGAAGCCCGAGAAGGACCCGCGCGACATTGCCGCGGCCGGCGCCGCAAAGAACACGGGCGAGAAGTATCCCGCCTGTCAACTGTGCATCGAGAACGAGGGCTACCCTGGACGCTCCGCCGCAGCCGACGGCGGCGCCCACCCTGCTCGCCAGAACCTGCGCGTTATCCCCATTCAGCTCAATGGCGAGCGCTGGGGCTTCCAGTACAGCCCGTACGCGTACTTTAACGAGCACTGCATTGCTATGAGCTCCGAGCATCGCCCGATGCACGTCGACCGTAAGGGACTGACCTGCCTGCTCGATTTTGTGGACCAGTTCCCGCACTACTTTATTGGCTCCAACGCCGACCTGCCCATCGTGGGCGGCTCGATTCTGTCGCACGACCACTTCCAGGGCGGCGCGCACGAGTTCCCCATGATGCATGCCGCCGAGGTCTCGCAGTTTAACGTGCCCGGCTTTGACCAGGTCAGCGGCACCGTGTTGCAGTGGCCGCTTTCAGTGCTGAGACTGCGCTCGCACGACCGCGCCCAGCTGCTCGACGCCGCCGAGAAGATTATCCTCGCCTGGCGCGAGTGGACCGATGAGTCTGTGGGCGTCATCGCACACACAGCCGACGGCGTGGCGCATAACACTGTGACGCCCGTCATCCGCCGCGTCGACTCTCGCGGCAATGCCGGCGGCGAAATCTACGAGGCCTACCTGGCGCTTCGCTGCAACATCACAACCGACGAGCATCCGCTGGGCGTATTTCACCCGCATGCCGAGTACCACCATATTAAGAAGGAGAACATCGGCCTGATCGAGGTCATGGGCTTGGCCATTTTGCCGCCGCGCTTGGTTCCCGAGCTCGGCGCTGTCCGCGAGCACTTGCTGGCAGCCAAGGCCGATGTCAGTTACGACCTTGCCGGCGCGCTCGAGGGCGACGACCTTTGCCGCAGCCACGCCGCATGGGCCGAGGATGTCTTTGCCCGCCGCGCCGACGAGCTTACGGCGGATAGCGCCATCGACATCCTGCACGAGGAGGTCGGCATGGTGTTTGGCCACGTGCTCGACAACGCCGGCGTCTTTAAGTGGGACGAGGCGGGACGCGCCGCCCAACAGCGCTTTATTGACTCGCTGTAATGATCCCTTGGGGACGGAGGAAAACGGATCATTTCGTCTTCAAGACAACGGCGCCCGCCGGCAACATCGCCGGCGGGCGCCGTTTTTGGTGCAAGGGCAGCTAATTTGGGACGGGGCTATTTTGACTACTTTGCATCTAGAAGTAGTCAAAATAGCCCCGTCCCAAATTAGCTGCCTCTCATGAGAGTGGAAAATCTCCCACTCTAAGCCCGCTTGCGAGCCCAAAATGGGAGATTATCCACTCTCGTTTTGTTCGGTGCGCCGTAACTCTAAAGTTCGGTTACCTCTACGCTGTTGTAGACCTCGTCCCAGCGGTCCATGACCAGGTGGCCGGTCTTGGGATCCATGGCGTTGAGCTTGCCGCAGGTATTGGCGGTCTTGAGCACGGTGACGTCGTCGGCGCCGGCAGCAATGGCATGCGCAAAGCCGGCGATGGTCGAGTCACCGGAACCCGTCGCGTTCACAGCCGCAATCGCAGGCGTCTTGGCGCGGAACGCGCGGCCCTCATGGAAGCCCACCGAACCGGCAGCGCCCATCGAAACGACAACCCAGGGAATACCGGCAAAGCGGCCATCGGCGGCAAGCGCCTCGCGCAGAGCATCGACATCATCGGTCTTAAAGGACGTACCCAGCAGGCCGTTAATCTCGGTCAGGTTGGGCTTTACGAGCTCGGGCTTAGCGTCGGACTCCAGCGCGGCCTCCAGCGATGCACCCGAGGTGTCGAGTAGCACCTTGGCGCCCGCCTCCTCGGCGATCTTGACGAGCTCGGCATAGTAGCCGGCATCGACACCGCGCGGCAGCGAGCCCGAAAGCGTCACAACGTCCGCCTTCGCTGCAAGCTCGGCAAACTTGGCCGTAAAGGCCTCGAGCTCGGCCGGGGCGATCTGCGGGCCGCTCTCCAAAAGCTCGGTCTGATTACCCTCGTGCAGAATATTCAGGCAAATGCGCGTCTCACCGGCGATGGGCACAAAGTCGTTCTTGACGCCATCGGCATCCATGAGCTCGGCCATATAGGCACCCATGTGACCGCCAAGCAGGCCAGTCGCGAGCACGTCGTCGCCCAGCTGCAGCAACACGCGGCTCACGTTGAGGCCCTTACCGCCAGCGGTCTTTTCGGGCGTCACGCGGTTCACGTCGTCGATGATCAACTTGTCGAGCTGATAGCGCGTATCAATCGACGGGTTCATGGTAACGGTCAGAATCATATTGAACTCCTGTTTAGAAAACCGGCCCGCGCCCCATCACAGAAACGCGAGCCGTCAATTAAAAAGCTGCAGAATGCCGGGTCCGTCAATAACGAAGCACACAAGCTCAGCAAGCAAACGTGTTATCGGAGCAGCTTACCGAACCAGAAAGCTTCGCAACAACAGCGGTAACCCTGCAGGTGTCCCCAACGTCAGCGAGCGGCGATCAGGTGCCCCAGGTCGCCGCGAAAGAGGAGCGACGCGTACTTCATGTACGCGAGCGACGGTTTGAGCGACGAGATGGGGTGCCTGAACGCCGCGCAGCGTCGACCCGTTACGCGGTTTGGCAAAACCGCGTAACCCAATTAGTCGTGGTATTCGCCGCGCTCCCACTTCTCAAGGAACTCGTCAAAGAAGTGCGGGTCAGCCTGAGCCTCGGCGTCGGCCTTATTGCAGGCATCGATCTTGGCGATCAGGGCATCGTGCTCGGGGGTCTTCTCGTAAGGCTCCTCCAGGAAGGCAAGCATGATATCGGCCATCAGGAACTCACCGGTGATCTTGCCACCAAAGCCCACGATGTTGGCGTTGAGCTCGCGACGGGCATACAGGGCAGAGGTCATGTCGCGAACCAGGGCACAGCGGGCGCCGGGAACCTTGTTGACGGCGTTGGTGATGCCGATGCCGGTGCCGCACAGGGCCACGCCAAAGTCGGCCTTGCCGCTGGCAACAGCCTCGCCCACGGCCTTGCCGTAGATGGGATAGTGCGTACGGGTGTGGCTGTAGGTGCCGCAGTCGAGCACCTGGTAGCCAGCCTGCTCCAGGCGGTCGGCCAGATAGATCTTCTCGTCCGTAACGATATGGTCGCAACCGATTGCGATGGTCTTCTTCATCAGAACGTCCTTTCGTCTGAATTCACAAGTTGAGGTAGAAGTTCGAGTTCTCGGTGGCTCTCGTTAGGCCATCTTGTTGAGCATGTCGACACGGATCTGGTGACGGCCGCCGGCGTACTGTGCACGCAGGAACTCGCGGGCGATCTTCTTGGCGACCTCGGTGCCCACAACGCCCGGGCCCATGGTGACCATGCGTGAGCCGTTGTGCTCGCGGGTCATGTAGGCGGAACGCTCGTCGGAAATGTTAGCGACGACCATGCCCTTGATCTTGACGGCGGCCATATAGGAGCCGACACCGTACTTATCGAATGCGAAGCCCTGGGAATCCTTGTGCTCCAGCAGGTCCTTGGCAACGGCGGTAGCGGAATCGACAAAGTCCGCGGCAGGGGTCTCGGAATAGTCGACGACCTCGTGACCATCGGCGATGAGCATCTCCTTGATGGACTCCTTCATCGACATGCCGTCGGCATCGGAAGCGATTACAACCCTCATGACATCCTCCTTGAGAGATACGCAGGTGCGTTGTTTCTGTTTGGAAGTGTTGAATCTCGTTCAGGTCCGGGCATCTGAATGTGCGATTCTTCACTGTTCATGTTTATTTGAACACATTCGAACAGTAACTGCAACAACTATTTGTTTATCTTTGTTCTTTTTTGAACAAATACCGTTCACGGATGATTGCTGACCGTTTGGACCGGGCGCGGGCGTAGCGACCATGTGTTCAACAAACAAAAGGGCGGCCGAGAACGTGTCTCGGCCGCCCTTCGGCGGTATTCCCCGGTATATACGGCAGCTTTAGCTACTAGGACTGGCCGCCCTTCTTGGCATGCTTGGACGGAGTGCCCAGAAAGCGGCCCGTCAAATAATTCGTCGGCCCGGAAATATCAATCCCCAGCAGTGTGTGCCCCAGCCACAAAAACGCCGCGAGCACCAGCAATGGGATAACGCACGAGGTCACTATCATCACGATGACACCTTCGATCAGATCGGTCACCTGCTGCACAATCTCATCGGTCATCTGCTTGGCGCCGCTGGTCACCGTCGTGACGAGACCCGAGGCACCGTCGGCAAGCTGTTCAAGCACGTTCTTGGACTCTGCGGACTCGGTCTTTTTCTTAGTTGCTTTGGAGCTATCGCTATCTGCCGCACTCGCAGCGTCAGTCGCCTTTTGCTCGGCCGCCTCGATGCTCACTCGATACGTTTCATCGACCTTCTGCGACACCCATACGCTCGCGGGCACCAACACCATGCTAATGATGGCGACCACCAGCACACGCGTTGCCACGCGACGAATGACCGTGCTCGTGCTCCAGCGTCCGTGAATGCCAAGCGACGCTGCAAAGAGCACCAGCGCAAACGGGATCAGGATGCCCAGGCCAACCGACCACAAAATCGTGAGTAAATATTTCTCTAGGTATAGCACGGCAAGCACGATACCAAGATTACCCGAAAGCTGTGCGAGCTGCTCGGCAACCGGCGTTCCCGTATCGCCCGGCAGCGCAGTGATACCCGCAGATAGGGCGACGCACGAGGTCGTGAGCGCCAATACATTGCCCTTCTTTTGATCGATGACCTCGATGGTAGAGTTCCAAGTCTTGGTATCGGCAAAATGCGGACGAGCCACAAACCCCGACAGCAGCGCCAGTGCCACGAGCGCAACGATGAGGCCAATCTGCAGTTTTTTGTTTGCGCACACGACATCGGATAGGCTGGGCTGCAGCTCGGTCACCGTTGTTTGCTCGGTTATCTGGACAGGACGCCCATGAGCCATCTCGCCCGCGTCTCTCTTTTGAATCAATCCGTTGTCCGGCATTTGGATACCTCCTCATTCCGGCCTGTATTGCGGATGGAAGTATACCCACCCAGCGAAAAACCGAACGGCAAGAGACGCAACAGACTGCTGCATGACCTGCCCGCCATGAAATGGGCCCATCTACTACGGTTAACTGCCCATCCCCGACCATGCCCCGTGGCGTAAAAACAAAACCACAGGTAGAACGCTTGCAGTTTTTCATGAAACGCGGGTGTGTTCGGGGGTATCGGGTTAAACGTAGTAGATGGGCCATTTTCGTGGCGAGCATCGCCACTACCCCTCGGGGGACGGAGGAAAGCGGGTCATCTTGGCCTGTCAACCCAAATTTCACCGTAACCAAGACAGATAGGATACAGAAAAAGCCCTGCCGCGGATAGCGGCAGGGCTTTTGGAAGAGGACTTGGTTGTGCGGGCTCGTTAGGCGAGCTTGGCCTCGAGCTCAGCGATGCGCTTGTAGGCATCGATGGTAAAGCGGGTCTGCTTCTCCAAGATCATGGTGGTCATGAGAGTGTCCTGAGCGTGAGCCATGATGAAGGTCATCTCCATCTCGCCACCGCCGGCCTCCTGCGCAAGCAGCTTGGTCTGCGTGTCGTGGGCGCCGATGAGCGCATCGCTGGCATCCTTGTGCAGCTGTTCGGCCTTCTCAAAGTCACCCTCGCGAGCAGCATCGAGCGCTGCAAGCAGATCAGTCTGGGCGTCACCCGCGTATGCGACAATCTCGAATCCAACCATCGAGATTTCTTCTTTGGTTGCCATATTGCGTTCCTTTCACATATGAACCAACGGAGAGCACCGCGTCCGGGCATACGCGCTGCGCTGTGTATGACAGAAACAATAACATTCAAACAAAAAAGAACAATACAAACCGTTATTTTGAGCCGTGAACGGTCTTTTTTCACCCGCGAACGGTTTCCAAACCATTTCGAACAATATCAAACATGATTAACGGAAACCCAAACAGGACCGCGCCCTAACGCAAATCGTGCACCGTATCGCCCTCTACGAGCACGCCGGGGATCAGCATGTGCTCCACGCCAGACGCAACTCCCTCGGCGCCGGCGATCTTGTCGACTGCCCACATGCCGACACGCTTGTTGTCAAAGCGCACGGTGGTCAGGCGACGATCGGGCACGATGTCGCCCAGACTATCATCAACCCCCACCACGCTCACGTCCTCGGGCACACGCCTTCCGCGCGACTCGAGTCCGCGAATGCAACCGTAGGCCATGGCGTCATTGGAGGCATAGATGGCGGTACAGGTCGGATCGTCCGCCAGAGCCTGGCCTGCGGCATATCCACTCCGCGCCGTCCAGTCGCCACGGATGAGTCGCGGCAGCTCAATACCATGCGCGCGCAATGTCTCGCGCCAGCCCTCCTCGCGCTGCATGCCCGAAAGCGAGCGTTCGGGACACGAGATAAAGTGCACGGTCTTGTGCCCCTGCCCCAGCAAGTACTCGACAACCTGGCGCGAACAATCGAACTGATCGTTATCGACCGTTGAACAGAGCGGGTGCTCCAACATCGTAACGAGCACCGTCTGCATGCCGGGCAGCGGTTCAAAGGTTCCAAAGTCCGCCGGCATGCGATTCATGATCACAACCATGCCGTCTACCGGCAGTGCGCTCATGCGCGACGATGCGCTCTCGAGGGTATACGGATGTCCATCTACTTTAGTGAGGGTAATGGCGTAGCCGTGCTTATCGGCGGCGGCGGCAAAGCCCTCCATACGGTCGAGGTTGCCGGTACCGGTAATGTTGAACATGGCGACGCCGACGGTCTTAAACTTGCCGCGGCGCAGCGATCGACCGGCAAAATTGGGGCGATACCCCAGCTCGCGCATGGCGGCACGCACGCGCTCCTTGGTCTCGGGGCGCACGCTGGGCGAATCGTGGACGGTGCGCGAGACCGTCTGTTCTGAGACGCCCGCGAGGAGCGCCACATCCTTAACGGAAACCGTTTTTTTAACAGCGGCCATAGGTCGATCTTTCTATGTCAACGATGCCATTGGTGGCACCCTACGCAGTCAAATGAAACATCTTCAAGTATATCTAACGCCTCCCCCACCATACGCTCACCACCCAAAACCTACCGTTCACCGACATTTTTGCTTCCCCGAACGGCTTTTATCGCCCAAATGTTAACGTTGCCATTGTGCAAACACAGAGCCACCGGGCGGCTCAAACGTTTACGCGCAAGAAATCGACGGTCCGCAGGCACAGGGGCCATCGGTTCGCATCTTATTTTGTGTCACAAAATGGCAACGTCAACATTTTGGCAACCAAACGTCAAAAGCTACCATCGTTGCTAACCCACCGACTCTTAGGAGCTTTGCATGGAGCAACTCATCGCCACCATCGAAAAGGGCCAGCCCTTTTTCAACGCGATCGCCCGCAACAAGTACCTCAAGGCGATCCGCGACGGTTTTATCTCCGTCATCCCCATCATCATCTTCTCGTCCATCTTCTGCCTGGTAGCCTCGGTCCCCAACATCTGGGGTTTCTACTGGCCCGATGACATCAACAACGCCCTGTGGAAGTGCTACAACTACTCCATGGGCATCCTGGCCATCGCCTGCGCCGCTACCACGGCCAAGCATTTCGCCGACGCCCAGAACCGCGATCTGCCCAAGAATAACCAGATCAACTTTATCTCGTGCATGTGCGCGGCCATCATCGGCTTCTTGCTCCTTTCGAGCGACACCATCGCCACGGATGCCGCCAGTGGCTTCAACACCACCTACCTTGGTTCCAAGGGCCTACTGACCGCCTTCATCGCTGCGTTTGTGACCGGCATCATCTACAAGTTCTTTATCAAGCGCAACATCACCGTCAAGATGCCCGAGCAGGTTCCGCCCAACATCTCGCAGACCTTTAAGGACATCATCCCCTTCTCCGTCTGCATCACCGTCTTTTGGGTCTTTGACATCGTCTTCCGCGCTGCCTTTGGCTTCTGCTTTGCCCAGGGCGTCATCCAGGTGTTCCAGCCCCTGTTCACCGCTGCCGACGGCTACATCGGCCTTGCTGTGATTTACGGCGCCATGAGCCTGTTCTGGTTCGTGGGCGTCCACGGCCCCTCGATCGTCGAGCCCGCCATCGCCGCCGCCCTCGTTTCCAACATGACCGACAACCTGGCTGCGTTCCAGGCCGGCCAGCACGCTTCCGCTGTCCTGACCCAGGGTGCCCAGTACTTCGTCGTCTGCATGGGCGGCACCGGCGCCACGCTCGTCCTGGTCTTTATGTTCTGCTTCCTGGCCAAGTCCCAGGAGATGCGCGCTGTCGGTAAGGCCGCCATCGTCCCCGTGTGCTTTGCCGTCAACGAGCCGCTGCTGTTCGCCGCGCCTATCGTGCTCAACCCCGTCTTCTTTGTCCCGTTTGTCTTTGCCCCGATCGCCAACATCTGGATCCTCAAGATCTTTATCGACTTCTTGGGCATGAACGGCTTTATGTACACCCTGCCTTGGACCGTCCCCGGCCCCATCGGCACCATCATGGGCCTGGGCTTCCAGCCGCTCGCCTTTGTGATGCTCGCCCTTATCCTGGTCGTCGACTTCGTTCTGTACTATCCGTTCTTCCGCGCCTATGACGCCCAGAAGTGCGCCGAGGAGGCCGAGATTTCCCAGGAGGAGCTCGCCGCCAAGAACGCCGAAAAGGCCGCCAAGCTCAACGATGCCTTCCAGGGCAAGGCCGACGCCAAGAGCGTTGCCGCCGGCGCTGCTGCCGAGGCCGTGGAAGCCGGCGCTCCCGCCGCTTCCGCAGCACCCGCTGCCGAGGCAACGGCCACCAGCGACCTCAACGGTAAACGCGTGCTCGTGCTCTGCCAGGGTGGCGGTACCTCGGGCCTGCTCGCCAACGCGCTGGCCAAGGCCGCCAAGGAGCGCGGCATCAATCTTGAAACCGCTGCCGAGGCCTATGGCAACCACGTGGACATGCTCCCCGACTTCGATCTGGTCGTCCTGGCCCCGCAAGCCGCAAGCTACCTGGCCGACCTGCAGAAGGACTGCGAGCGCGTGGGCAACAAGTGCGTCGCCTGCCGCGGTAAGCAGTACATTGAGCTTTCCCAGAACGGCGATAAGTCTCTCGCCTTCGTAAGCGAGCAACTCTCGAAGTAAGTAACGCACAGGGCCAGCCGACCATCCAAGACCGGCTGGCCCTTCGATTTAGATGATTGGATCATCATGTCCGTTAACCCTGCTAGCGTCACCAACCCGCCTGCGCAGTTTCCCGAGGACTTTGTCTTTGGCGGCGCCACTGCTGCCTACCAGGTAGAGGGCGAGACCCGCACCCACGGTAAAGGCAAGGTTGCCTGGGACGACTTCCTGGAGGCCCAGGGGCGCTTTTCCCCCGATCCCGCTTCGGACTTCTACAACCAGTACCCCGTCGATCTGGAGCTGTGCGAGGAGTTCGGCATCAACGGCATTCGCCTCTCCATTGCCTGGAGCCGCATCTTCCCCAACGGCACCGGCGAGATCAACCCTGAGGGCGTGCAGTTCTACCACGATCTCTTCGCCGAGTGCCACAAGCACCACGTTGAGCCGTTTGTCACGCTGCATCACTTCGACACGCCGCTTGCCCTCTTTGAGAAGGGCGACTTCCTCAACCGCGAGACCATCGATGCCTTTGTGGACTTTGCCACCTTCTGCTTTAAGGAGTACGCCGACCAGGTGACCTACTGGTTCACCTTTAACGAGATTTGGGCCGATGCCTCCAACACCTACATCGAGGGCACCTTCCCCGGCGGCGTCAAGGCGCATCTGGCCGAGGCTTTCCAGTGCGAGCACAACATGATGCTCGCCCACGCCAAGGCCGTACTGGCCTTCCACAACGGCGGTTTTAAGGGCAAGATCGGCGTCATTCAGTCGTTGGAGTTTAAGTATCCGCTCAACGAGAACGACCCCGCCGACATCAAAGCCGCCAACAACGAGCACGTGTTGCAGAACCAGTTCTTGCTCGACGCCACCTTCCGCGGCGACTACGCGCCCGACACCCTCGAGTGCGCCAACCGTCTGGCTGCCGTCTCGGGCGGCACCATCGAGATCCTGGACGAGGACCTCGAGATTATGCGCGAGGCCGCGCTCTACAACGACTACCTGGGCGTCAACAACTACCAGTGCCGCTTCTTGAAGGCTTACGACGGCGAGAACGACCTGCACCACAACGGTACGGGCGAGAAGGGCACCGGCCGCTGGCGCGTTAAGGGTATTGGCGAGCACGTGAACAAGCCTGGCATCCCCACCACCGACTGGGACTGGATCATCTATCCCGAGGGCCTGTTCGATCTGCTCGTCTACATTAAGCAGCGCTACCCCAACTACAAGCAGATCTTCATTACAGAAAACGGCATGGGCTACAAGGATCCCTACAAGGACGGTTTTGTGGACGATCAGCCGCGCATCGACTACATCGAGCAGCACTTGCGCTGGCTGCTCAAGGCCATGGAGGTGGGCGTCAACGTGGGCGGCTACTTCCTGTGGAGTCTGCAGGATCAGTTCTCCTGGACCAATGGTTACAACAAGCGCTATGGCTTCTTCTACGTTGACTTTGAAACCCAGAAGCGCACGCCCAAGGCAAGCGCCTACTGGTACAAGCACGTGGCGCAGACCCGTCGTCTGGACTAGCGGCTGGCGACCAGCGGAATTGCCCCGCTCACATAACCTGTCCCCATTTCTCAGCCGGGGGTGGCACGTCACACGGCGCGCCGCCCCCGGCCTTTTGTTTTTGTTCGGCTGGGGGGCCGCTTGTCTCGATCTGTAACATATAGCCGAGTTTTTGGTCCCTAGCTGTTACAAATCAAGACAAACCGGGAAGACGGGGCCGAATTGTCTAAATCTGTAACACTAAAACCGGTTTTGGACGTCTGGTTGTTACAGATTGAGATAAACGCACAGGACAATCCTCTCAATCTCGATCTGTAACATCTAGCCGAGTATTTCGGTCCTAACTGTTACAGATTGAGATGAACGAGCCGAGCACGTCTACACCCGCAGGTCCTTCACGCTGGAACGCTCGATCAGCACGCCCGACACAAGCGTGCGGCTTCTGGAGCTCGGAGCCTCAAGACCTGCGACGACCTCGTTAAGTGCACGGATGCCCAGCTCGCGGTGGCGAAACTTCACCGACGTCAGAATCGAGTTGGGAATCGTCTTGTAGAGCTCATCGTCGAAGCCGATCACGGACACGTCGTCGGGCACACTGAGCCCTTTGTCACGTAGAGCCATCATCACGCCGTTTGCCATGCAGTCGTTAGCGGCGAGGACCGCCGTGCAATCGGGCTTATCGGCAAGCACAAGGCCCGCGGCATAGCCACTATCCGCATTCCAATCGCCTTGCAGAGGCTCGGGCGGCTCAATGCCACGCGCCTCGAGTGCCGCACGCCAACCTTTCATACGACACTGGCTCGACAGCGACTCTTTCTTACCAGAAACGAAATACACGTTCTTGTGACCATGATCCAAGAAGTACTCGCACGCCATGCGCGCACCACCCTCTTGATCGTCACTGACGGTAGAACAGGTAGGATGCTCCATCGGTGTGATAATCACCGTCTTGAGGTCTTTCGGCGCCTCAAAGGTATCAAAGTCATCGACCATCTGACGCAGGTTGAAGATCATGCCATCAACAGGCAGCTGCGACATCCTGCGCGCGGCTTCGGCAAGGGTCATCTTCTCCCCCGCCCGCTTTTTGATCATCGTGAGCGCAAAGCCTCGCTCTTCGGCGGCATCGGCGATACCGTCAATCATGTCCACGGCGCCGCCCGACAAGTGGAACATCACCACGCCGATGCACCCGTAACGGCCCAACTTGAGTGAACGCGCGGCAAAGTTGGTTCGAAACCCGAGCGCCTCCATGGCAGCATGGACCCTATCGCGCGTCGACTCGCGCACGCTATCGGGCTCGTTGATCACGCGCGACACCGTCTTGAGAGAAACACCCGCGGCAATCGCCACATCGTTCATCGAGACGTTTTTCTTGTCCATCGTTGCCACTGCTTCTCCGCTCGGTTCTCTATCGCTTGTTTTTTGCGTTCTAGCATACACTACCTGCCCGACTGACAAATCAGCCGTTTATCGGACAATATCGACCGTTCACCCGTAAATCCTTGTTGCTCTTCCAAAAATGTCTTACGTTGTCATTAACGAAATGACAACGTTGTCATTTCGCAATGCCTTCCTTAAGCGGGAAGGTTTCCGGGCAGTCCTGACCATCCATCGACGACCAGTTCCATCCACATGCATCGCGCATCAAGTAACAAAGGAGCTTTATGGACGCCATCGTAAAGATGCTCGAAAAGCATCAGCCGTTCTTTGAGAAGATCTCGAGAAACATCTACCTCCAGGCCATCAAGGACGGATTCCTTGGGTGTATGCCCATTGTCCTCACCTCTTCGATCTTCCTGTTGATTGCCACCCTTCCCGGCGTAGTTGGCATCACGCTGCCCCAGCCGCTCATCGACTGGTGCAACAAGCTGTATAACTTCACCATGGGCGTCATGGGCATCATGGTCGCCGGCACCACCGCCAAGAACTTCACGGCCTCCATGAACCGTCGCATGCCCGCCGGCAAGGTGCTCAACGACGGCTCCACCATGGTAGCCGCCCAGTGCAGCATGCTTTTGCTCGCCGTTACGCAGTTCACCACCAAGCTCAACGGCTCCGAACTTTCGGTCTTCGACTGCACCAGCATGGGCACGCGCGGTCTGTTCTCGGCCTATATCGCTGCGTTCATTACCGTGTGGGTCTATAAATTCTGCGTCTCGCGCGATCTGACCATTAAGCTGCCCAAGGAAGTCCCGGGCGCCATCGCTCAGAACTTCCGTGACATCATCCCCTTTGGCGGCGCTGTCATCATCTGCGGCATCATCGATGTGGTGGTGCGCAACCTCATGGGCGTTCCGTTCTCCGAGCTGCTCATCAAGCTGCTCTCCCCACTCTTCACTGCGGCAGAGACCTACCCCGGTCTCATCCTTATCCAGGCAGCCACCGCGTTCTTCTGGTTCATCGGCGTCCACGGTCCTTCGATTGTCCAGCCGGGTATCGACCCCATCCGTCTTGCCAACCAGGCCGAGAACCTGCAGGTCCTGCTGGCAGGCGGCCACCCCGCCCACTCCCTCACCTTTAACATGTCGCTCGTGGGTGAGTTCGGCGGCACCGGCGCCACGTTCATCGTGCCGCTTCTGCTGATTCTCTTTATGAAGTCCAAGCAGCTCAAAGCCGTCGGTAAGGCCTCAATCGTACCGGTCGCCTTTGCTGTCAACGAGCCGCTGCTCTTTGGCGCGCCGATGATCCTTAACCCCTACATGCTCATCCCCTTTGTTGCTGCCGGCTGCGTCAATGTGAGTGTTGCCAAGTTCTTTATCGATAACGTGGGTATGAACGGCTTCTCCTTCGTGGTGCCTTGGGCCACCCCCGCCCCCATCGGCATTTTCATCACCACGAACTTCCAGCTTATCGCCCTAGTATTTGTCGCGATTATCATCTTGCTGGATGCCATCATCTACCTGCCGTTCTTGAAGGCATACGATAAGCTGCTCTGCGACCAGGAGGCCGAGCGCGCCGCCGAGCTGGGTCTCGAGTCCGATGGTGCTGCCACCATCGCCGCCAGCAACCCTGCGCCCGCTGTCGAGCAGGCCACCGCTTCCGTCGAGACGACCGTTGCCGCCGCCGACAGCAAGCCTGTCGCCGATCAGCCCGAGCCCGCCGCCGATGCATCCGCCAAGAAGGATGTCGATGGCCTGAAGGTCCTCGTCCTGTGCGCCGGCGCCGGCACCTCTGCCATGCTTGCCAACGCCATCAAGGAAGGTGCCGCGCAGACCGGAGAGAACATCGCTTCCTCCGCGGGCGCCTATGGTCAGCACACTGCCATCATGGATCAGTACGACGTTATCGTGCTTGCCCCGCAGGTTCGTAGCTACTACAACGACATGAAGGCCGACACCGATCGCCTGGGCATTAAGCTGCTCGCCCCGCGCGGTAAGGAATATATCGACCTTACCCGCGACCCCGCTGGCGCCATCAAGTGGCTCCGCGAGAACCTCGACTAGCTCCTCCCTCTGTTGGTGCCCGGATCCCCAGTTCGGGCACCTCTCCCTATTCGTATCCCACAGAAAGGATGCCTCATGACCAACCCCATGCAGTTCCCCGACGGCTTTGTGTTTGGCGGCGCCACCGCTGCTTACCAGGTTGAGGGCGAGACCCGCACGCACGGCAAGGGCAAAGTGCCCTGGGATGATTTCCTGGCAGCCCAGGGTCGCTTCTCCCCCGACCCCGCAAGCGATTTCTACAACAAGTACCCGGTCGATATCGACCTGTGCCAGCGCTTCGGCATCAACGGTATCCGCGTCTCCATCGCTTGGAGCCGCATCTTCCCCAACGGCACTGGCGAGATCAACCCCGAGGGTGTCGCCTTCTACCACGAGCTCTTTGCCACCTGCAATAAAGCCGGCGTTATCCCCTATGTCACGCTCGATCACTTTGATACGCCCGAGGCCTTTTACCAGAACGGCGGCGAAGGCTTCCTGACGCGCACGACGATCGACGCCTTTGTCGAGTACGCCAAGTTCTGCTTTGCCGAGTTCACCGAGGTCAAGCACTGGTTTACCTTTAACGAGATTCCCGCGACCGCCGAGGGCAGCTTTATCGTCGGCAACTGGCCGCACGGCGAGAAGTATCGCCTAGACAAGGCCTTCCAGCTTATGCACAACATGATGGTGGCCCACGCCAAGGCTGTCGTCGCCTTCCATGAGGGCGGCTTTGAGGGCGAGATCGGCATTGTCCAGAACCTAGAGCCCAAGTATCCCCTCGACCCCAACAACGCCGCCGACTGCGAGGCAGCTCGCATGGCCGACGTCATCAACAACCGCTGGGTACTCGACGCCACCTTCCGCGGCCACTATGCAGCCGACACCATGGAAGCCGCGACCAAGCTGGCCCATATCGCCGGCGGCGAGCTCGACGTCCGCGACGAGGACATCGCCGCGCTGACCGCCGCGCTCCCCTACAACGATTGCCTGGGCGTCAACACCTACAAGTGCCAGTTCCTGCGTGCTGCCGAGGGCGAAAACGACATCAACCACAATGGCACCGGCGACAAGGGCTCCTCGCGCTGGTTCCTCAAGGGCGTGGGCGAGGCATGCGTGCGCGAAGGCGTACCCACCACCGATTGGGACTGGATCATCTATCCCGAGGGCCTGTACGACCTGCTGCTCCGCATTAAGAACGATTACCCCAACTACAAGAAGATCTACATCACCGAGAACGGCATGGGCTATAAGGACGACTTCGAGGATGGCTTTATCGACGACGCCCCTCGTATCGACTACATGCGCCAGCATCTCGCATGGATCCTCAAGGCGATCGACGGCGGCGTGAACGTCGACGGCTACTTTGTGTGGTCGCTGCAGGACCAGTTCTCCTGGACCAACGGCTACAACAAGCGCTACGGCCTGTTCTACATCGACTTTGAGACCCAGAAGCGCTATCCCAAGGCGAGCGCGTACTGGTACAAGAACGTCGCGGAGACCGGCCTGCTCATGGCCTAGTTTCCGCCGCATACCCCCTGTCGGCCGCATACGAATCCCTCCACGGGTTCATATGCGGCCTCTTTTGTTTTGGCGCGGCCCGAGCAGGTCGTTTGTCTCGATTTGTAACATCTAACCGAATATTTCGGCCCTAGCTGTTACAAATCGAGACAAACAGAACGCCCGAGCAGAAATATCTCAATCTGTAACACGTAGCCCACTTTTAACCGTCTAACTGTTACAGATCGAGACGAACGCCACAGGTCAATCCCTTTAATCTCAATCTGTAACATCTAGCCGAGTTTTTCGATCCCAACTGTTACAGATTGAGACGATTCGACGGTATCGTCCGCATGGACACACCGTGGTACAATTGTGTCCCAACGCAAAGGAGGTACCCATGTCAGCTTGTGTGCCCGTCCGAGATATGAAGGACACTGCTGCATTCACTACGCTTGTTGAGTCTGAGCGCGACGTCACCGTAACTAAGAACGGCTACGAGGCCATGCACTGCATCAGCAGCGACCAGTATCGCCTCATGCAAGAAGAAATCGCCAAGGCAAAACTGCTGTCTCGTATGATGTTGGCAGAAGACGAAATATCACAAGGCGACTACAGCGATTACGAATCCTTCGCGGCTTCGATACGAGACAAATATGACCTATAACGTCGTAATCCTCAAAAGCGCGCGATATGAGTACGAGAGTATTGTCGGATACCTTGCCCAAATCCTCAAGAATCCGCGTGCAGCAGGCAATTTTGTCGCTGAGTTTGAATATCAGCTTGATCTGCTTCGCGAGCAGCCGCTCCTACGTCCCCTCTCGCACATGCAAGAGCTGGCGGCACGTAATTACCGATCGTTTCCCATCAACAACTACGTGTGCCTTTATAAGTTTGAGCACGAAACAATCTATATCGCCCACATCTTTCATCAGTCACAGGACTACGCCCGTCTGGTCTAGCCCACAAGCTGAATACTTGGCCCGAGCGCATTTGCGCGTCATCAAATTTGACGCACAAATGGTGTTTTTACTTATACGCGTCATTTTGCGCGTCATATTGAAGCGATAACCCCTGCGCTGGCAGAGGGCAAAAGTCCTCCTGCAGCGCTGGCTAGCAGATGACCTGCGTATGCTCCTCGATGGCGGCGCGGTCCTCGACCGAGATACCCGGCTCGCACACCACGGCATCCAGGCTGTCCAGACGGCAGAAGGTGTAGAAGTCGCGCTTGCCGATCTTGCTGGAGTCGGCGATCAGATAGCGCGAGTCGGCCTTGCTAAAGGCGAGCTGCTGGATACGACCCTCTTCCATGTTAGATGTGGACACGTCGCCGTCCAAAATGCCGTTGGCACCGATAAACGCCGCGTCGATACCCAACGCACGCAGGGTATCCTCGGCCGTTGGTCCCACAAAAGCGGCGGTGCGGCGACGATACATGCCGCCCACGAGGCACAGGTCGAAGTCTTCGCGCGCCTCGAGCAGGTTAAACACCGAAAGCGAGTTGGTCACAATGCGCAGGCGGCACGCCGGCAGCATCGATGCCATCTGCTCAACCGTGGTGCCCGTACCCAAAAAGATGGTCGAACCTTCCTCGATAAGCTCCACGGCGCGGCGCGCAATCTGCAGCTTTTCCTCGGCATGCTTGGTGCGCTTTTCGCTGTGCGAGTACTCGTGGCGCAACATAGCGTGGGGACGACCCTGCGCACTGCGGGCGCCGCCGTGCACGCGCTCGATCTCGCCCAGGCTCGCAAGCTCCTCAAGATCACGGCGGATCGTCATATCCGAGACGCCCAGTGCATCCGAAATCTCCTTGACCGAGACCGTGCCCTGCTTCTCGAGCAGCTGACGAACCTTATCCTGTCGCTCCGCTTTAATCACGATGAGTCCTCACTGTTCCATGCTCGCGTCAATTCAAACAGTAACGAACAAATTGTATCAGACTCGTGCGCGTCAAAAATGAACGCCCGCACAGCTCCAATCATCACTTTTTTGAGAAAAATACCCCCTGCTTTAGTGGGATGTAGTGATAATCTCGCCTGTTCGCGCTACAGTTTGTCGGAAATACCTCGATGTTAGGAACCAAATGATCACTTCTGAGCTTTTCGGCACCGCGCCGTGCGGTACCCCCGTTCATCGCTACACCCTCAACGGGCCCGAGATCTGCGTTCGCATTATGGACTATGGCGCCACCGTGCTGGGTATCGATGTGCCCGACATTCCCGGCAACGTGCGCGATGTGGTGCTGGGCTTCGATAAGCTCGAGGATTACTTTGACAACCCCGCCTGCTTTGGCGCGACCATTGGCCCCGTGGCAAACCGCACTGCAGGTGCAACGATCACCATCGACGGTACGGACTGGCATATGCCCGCCAACGAGGGCGCCAACAACCTGCACAGCGATCTTGAACACGGCCTGCACAAGCGCGTGTGGGATGTTGAGCTCGACGAGGCCCACAACGCCGTGCGCATGACCACCTCATTTGAGGATGGCGAGTTGGGCCTGCCCGGCAACCGCACCTTTACGGCCGTGTTTACCGTGACGCACACCGGCCGCTTCCGTATCGAATATGGCTGCGAGAGCGACCGCGCCACGTACGTGTCCATGACCAACCACACGTACTTTAACCTTGCCGGCCATAACGCCGGCATGGACTGCGAGCACTTCTTTGTTGCCAACGCCGCCCACTACCTGCCCATTGACGACCAGAACATTCCTACTGGCGAGATTGCTCCGGTCGAGGGAACACCGTTTGATTTTCGCGAGTTACGCCCCGTCGCGCCTGGCATGGAGGCCGACGATCCGCAGATTAAGCAGGCACGCGGCTACGATCACTGCCTGTGCATTGGCGGCTATCAGTACGGCCGCAATCTGCGCCGTGCCCTGCACGTCGAGGAGATGTGGACCGGCCGTGAGCTGGACTACTACACCACCGCCCCGGGCGTGCAGCTCTACACCGGCAACTGGCTAGGCGACGAGCACGCCAAGGACGATGCCAACTACGGCTGGGGCGCCGGCTTTGCCCTCGAGGCCGAGATGTACCCCGACACGCCGCACCAGACGCTGTTCCCCCAGGGCATTGTGGGCCCGGGTCATCCCTACAGCAATGTGATCGAATACCACTTTATGAGGCACTAAGCCCATAACGCAACATATCGCACAGCAGCGCCCGCCGGCACACCGCCGACGGGCGTTTTTCTACCTTGTTGTAGGCAACCAGGCACATCCCGGCTTGAATGATTAGTGCATTTAACGTGAGAAAAGCTGTCAGAGCACTTGCGCGGATTTGCGATGTCCCGTATCATAGACAGCCGTTGACGCCTCAGTTGCGTCATCACATGGTCGCCAGCGTAGCTCAGTTGGTAGAGCACCGCTCTCGTAAAGCGGGGGTCACCGGTTCGAGCCCGGTCGCTGGCTCCATTGCACAAGACAGCCGCCTTCGGGCGGCTTTTTTGTTGCCGATTTTGCGTGCGCGTGCCAATCCACGCATCGCAACAGCGTCAGCTCCCCTATTCAAAACAGAAACCCCGTTAATCGTGATTCCCCTAGGGAAAACACGATTAACGGGGTCGTAGCGTGATTCCCTTAGGGAAAACACGCCAGCATACGAACAGCTCAGCAGAGCAGCGCGCTATTCCTCCCAGTAAGCGTCTGCAAGCAGCTTAAAGCAGATCTTCTTAACCGGCTGTGCGCCATCGCCCGGGAACTCGAGCGTGGGCATGTGCGGCTCGCCGGCAACAAACAGCGCAAACTTGTCGTCGGCAAGATCGCCGGCGATCGAGGCGTCGGAATCGACCAGATCGTAGTCGTCCTTCTCGTCAAACTCCTGGACCAGCGTCAGGCTACCCGTAGCGACCTTAAAGGCCTCGCGACCCTCGACGTCGATCTGCAGGTCGTGATAGCGCTGATGCGTCTCATAGTGAGCCTCGGCCTCGGGACGCGTCGTGGGAGCCATGACGTTTGCAAAGACCTTGTCGCCCAGAATCGGATGGCTGCCGACCTCGAGCTCCGCCGGGTCGTTCTCCTCGAGCCAGTCGATCAGCACGTCGAGGCCCTTGAGCATTCCGCGGTACTCCTCGATATCGCCCAATGCACCGTAAATCATCTAAATCCCCTCTCGGATCGTTTCTTTGGCGGCTACTCGGCAAACGCGTTACCAAAGCTGTTGCCGCCCGCATACGTCTCGACCAGGGTAAGGTCGGGAATGAACACGACAGCATCGGCGTCGCGCCCCGGCATAATGCTACCGCACTTGTCGTTGGCTCTAACCACAAGCAAACAACCGATGCCGGAGCCGACGCCCAAGTTCTTACAGCTCGGCCACGACAACGCCGTTGTAGACCTCGTCCCAACGGTCCATGACCAGATGACCGGTCATGGGATCCATGGCATTGAGCTTGCCGCAGGTGTTGGCGGTACGCAGCACCGTCTCGTCGTCCGCGCCGGCAGCGATGGCATGCGCGAAACCGGCGATAGTGGAGTCGCCGGAACCCGTAGCGTTAACGGCGGGGATATCGGGGGTCTTGGCACGGAACGCACGTCCGTTGTGGAAGCCCACGGAGCCGGCAGCGCCCATGGACACGACGACCCAGGGGATATCGGAGAAGCGGGCGTCAGAGGCGAGCGCAGCACGGAGCTCGTCCACATCGTCGGTGGTAAAGCTCGTGCCCAACAAGCCGTTGATCTCGGTTAGGTTAGGCTTGACCAGCTCGGGCTTGACCTCGGACTTGAGGGCAGCCTCGAGCGAAGCGCCCGAGGTATCGAGCAGCACCTTGGCGCCGGCGTTCTCGGCAATGCCCGTGATCTTGGCATAGTAGTCTGCCTCGACGCCGCGGGGCAGCGAACCCGAAATAGTGACGACGTCGGCCTTGCCAGCCAGCTCGGTAAACTTGGCGGTAAAGGCATCCAGCTCCTCAGGGGCAATCGTCGGGCCGCTCTCGAGCAGCTCGGTCTGGTTGCCGGCGTGGAGGATGTTGAGGCAAATGCGAGTCTCGCCCTTGATGGGCACAAAGTCGTTGTTAATACCGTTGGCATCCATGAGCTCTGCCATATAGGCGCCCATATGACCACCGAGCAGACCGGTTGCAACAACGTCGTCGCCCAGCTGGCCCAGCACACGGGCCACGTTGAGACCCTTGCCGCCGGCGGTCTTTTCGGGCGTCACACGGTTGACGTCGTCGATAATGAGCTCATCGAGCTGATAGCGCGTATCGACAGACGGGTTCATCGTAACGGTGAGGATCATTTTTAGCTCCTTATCTCGCAGGCTCCTTATGCCTCGCGATACGAGTCGAAAAACGGAATTACAGAATCTCAATCGTGAACGAGCGAACGACGGTCTCCTTGGGCTTGGCGACAAGGCAGCCGCGCTTATGCTCAAGTACGTCGTCCTCATCGGAGCAGGTCGAGAGGCCGCCCCAGGGCTCAACTGCCACAAAATCGCCCTCGGGCTTACTCCACACGATGAGGTACGGGAAACCCTCAAAACTCAAGCGAACGCCCTTGTCCTCGCCCTTCTTGGAAAGCGTGACCTGACGACTCTCGAGCACGTCAAAGATGGTCTCCGCAAAATCGAAGAGCTCATGCGACAGGGGGAGCGTCTTTCCCACCATGGGGTTCTTTGAACGGTTAGCTACATCAATCAAGCCAGTCGAGGGTACGGCGGTGCAAAGCTCCGCAGCCTCGTCTTTCTCGAAGCGCAACTCGTAGTCCGTATAGGCCTCGCCCTCGTCGAGCGGGCACCTAAAGCCGGGGTGTCCACCGATAAAGAACGGCATGTCCTCGGTGCCCTCGTTGGTCACCTCATAGGAAACGCGCACGGCAGCGTCCTCGAGCGTATAACGAGCGACAAGCTTAAACGGGTAGGGATAATCTCTCAGCAGCGCGGCGTTATCCTCCGAAGCCAGGCACATAGCCAGCTCGTTTGCGCTTTGGCTCAGCAGCTTCCACTCCTGCTTGCGCGCAAAGCCGTGGCGGGCGAGCTTCACATGATGCCCGGCAAACGTCATGGCGCTGCCATCGCGCAGGCCTCCGCAAATCGGGAAGCAAATCGGTGCCTGGCCGGACCACACGGCGGGATCGCCCTGCCACAAGTACTCGCGGCCTCCGGCCTCAATCGAGGTAAACGAACCACCAGCCGTGGACACCTTAATAGAAATCGAATCGTTGGAGAGAGCGTATTCCATTGCCCATCCTTTCGAACAACTGCTTTTGCTCGCAAGTATCCGTCTCGGCCCTGACCAAAGGACAAACCCGCACGCTCAGCGATGTGTCCGGTATCCCAGCCATGCAACGGGGTACCATACAGACATTGATGTAATTACAGCTGGAAGGCCTTCTTATGCGAACCATCATCCTCTACGCCTCGCGCCATCACGGCAATACGAAAAAGCTCGTGGACGCCATCGTCGAGGCACACCCCGAGATCGATACCCTCGACGTCAAGGCGCTCGGCAAAAACGAGTATCCCAACCTGCACGAATATCATCTGATCGGTGTCGCCACGGGCATCTATTACTCCGAGATCGACAAGGATATGGCACGCGTGCTCACTAACGTGCTGCAGCCGCAGGACAAGGTGTTTGGCCTTATGACCTACGGTGGCAAAAACAAGTGGTACGGCAAGGATATCGATGGCATCTGCCGCATGAGGCAGGCCATCTTTATGGGTGTCTACGGCTGCCCCGGCTTTGATACGTGGGGGCCGTTCAAACTCACCGGCGGTGTCCAAAAGGGACACCCGACCGCTGAGGAAATTAAGGGCGCCGTCGACTTCTTCGACAAGATCGAAGACGAGTATGGCGACATCATCGTCGAAGAGTACGCCAAGCGCGAGAAGCGCCTCGCATACGAGAAGGAGCATCCTGCAGGAGGCCTGGTGGCCGGCGTTAAGCGCACGGTAAAGAAGATCGCTAACAAGCTGTAACTGTGAAGGTACTTTTGAGCGTTTAACCCATGCGGCGGGTCCGAGCAGATTCGGGCCCGCCGTCTTTTTCTATCGTTACTCGGTAAAGGCGTTACCGACGCTCTGACCGCCAACATACGTCTCGACGAGGGTGAGCTCATGGTCGAACACGACAAAGTCGGCGTCGCGACCCGGCATGATGCTGCCGCACTTATCCTCGATGTGCACGGAGCGTGCCGGCACCTCGGTTGCCATGCGAATGGCGATATCGGCACTGGCAATGCCCCAGTCGACGATGTTCTTGACGCCCTGGGCAAGCGTGAGCACCGAGCCGGCAATGCTCTTGCCGTCGGCGAGCCAGCACAGGTTGTCCTTCATGATGACGTCCATGCCGCCACTGGTGTAGCTGCCCTCGGGCATGCCGCCGCAACCCAGGCAGTCGGTGATGAGCACCGTATGCTGCCAGCCCTTTGCCTGCAGCAGCGCCTTGATAGCGCCAGGGTTTACGTGCTTGCCGTCACAGATGATCTCGGCGTAGGTCTCGGGCGTGGACATGGCAGCACCCACAACACCGGGCTCACGGTGATGCAGTCCGCGCTGGCCGTTATAGGTATGCGTAAAGCAGCTGGCACCGGCGTTGATGGCGGCGATGCACTCATCGTAGGTGGCGTCGGAGTGACCGATGCTGGTCACCACACCCTTGGCGTTCAGAGCAGCCGCATAAGCAGCGGCACCGTCGTGCTCGGCCGCCATGGCGCTCTTAACGATGCGACCACCCGCAGCCTCCTGCCACTGATCGAAGACCTCCTCGGAGGGATCGATAAGATAAGCGGGGTTCTGCGCGCCCACGTGCTTCATAGTAAAGAAAGGGCCTTCCAGGTAGATGCCCTGAATGCGAGCACCGCAGAAGTCGGGGCCACGGCCTTCGTCCGCCTGAGCGATGGCGGCGCAGGCGTCCTTGATCTGCTCGACGCCATCGGTGAACGTCGTGGGCAGCCAGCTGGTGGTACCGCGACGGGCGAGCTCGGTCGAGCTGATATCGATGCCCTCGGGATCGTTATCGGTAGTCGAATGGTTATAGAAGCCATGGATGTGGGTGTCGACCATGCCCGGAGCGATCCACGATCCCGTGTAGTCCTTGATCTCGCAGGAGGGCTCGTCGGCCTGCCAAGCGCCAAAGACGCCATCCTCGACCATAAGATAGCCGCCCAGTTGCGGGCCTGCCGGCAAGAAGAACTTGTCAGCCTTAATTGCGTACGTGCTCATATGTACTCCTCACTTCTAAAGCAGTTGACTGTGGTGATGTTTATACCCAGCTCACGTAAAACAAAAAGCGCCCGCCCGCCGTTATGAGCGGACGGGCGCCCTTACAGGGGGACGCGATTAAGCGGTGAAGGGGTGAATCGTCACGCCCTTGACCACGCGGTTGACCGTGCCGGTGGGGCTCGGCGTGTCGGGCGTGTTGCCCACGCGCACGGAGTTAAGCAGGCTGATAGCCTGGGCAAACATCACGAACGGCAGAGCAAGGTAGCCCTCGGGAAGTGCCTCGTAGCCCTTAAAGGTGAAGGACTCACCCTCGTAGACAGTAGCGCCATCCTGCTGAACGGCAACGGTGTGCTGAGCGATCTCGTCGCCACCGATCTCGTTGAGGATGTCGATGTCGTACTGACGGGTGTAGGCGTCGTTGTTGACGAACACGAACACGAGGGTCTTGTCGTCGACGAAGGACTTGGGTCCGTGACGATAGCCCATGGAAGTGTCGTAAGAAGTGGCGACCAGACCGTGAGCGAGCTCGAGGATCTTGAGCTGGCTCTCCTGGGCAAGGCCACCGAAGGAGCCAGAACCCAAGTAGGTCACGCGGTTAAAGTCTCCAGCGAGGTAATCGGCGATCTCGGGCTCACGGGAGATGACCTCCTCGCCCATCTTGGCAATCGTCTCGACCCACTCGGCCTTCTGCTCGTCAGAGGCAGTGTCGAAAATAAGGGTGGCGAGCAGGGTCATGCAGGAATAAGAACCGGTCATGGCGAAGCCCTTGTCGTTGGCGCGCGGAATGAGCAGCGTCAGCGCGTTGGGATCATCGGCAGACTCGACGGCGAGCTTGCCCTCGGGAGCGCAGGTGATGTTGAGGAATTTGACGTTGTGGACAAGCTCCTTGGCAACGGCAACGGCGGCAAGGCTCTCGGGGCTGTTGCCAGAGCGGGCAAAGGAAACCACGAGCGTGGGATCCTCGGCACGCAGGAAGTCGCGCGGGGCGCTCACGATGTCGGTCGTGGCAATGGGCTTAAAGTCGTAGAGATCAGTGTTGCCAGCGTGACGCAGGTACGGGGCGCAGGTATCGCCAACGTAGTCAGACGTACCGGCACCGGTGAAGACAACGGACAGACGGCCCTCGCCCATAGCGCGAGCCTCGGCCAGAAAGGCCTCGATGGCCTCCTTGTTCTCACGATAGATGTTGAGCGTATCACGCCAAAGCTCGGGCTGCTGAGCAATCTCGGCCGTGGTGATCTGGGCGCCGAGCTCGGTGAGCTCCTCGACACTCTTCTCGAACATTTCTAATACCTCTCTCTAGAAGTAATCCTCTGACGTGCAATTATACACTTCGGTTGGTTATCTGGTAGTAACCAGTTAAATGCAAGGAATCACCATATGGAAACGATGCGAACACTAGTTGCTACGCTGGTGGTAAACCTTGTATTTAAACTGATCGGCACGAGCAACCGAGAGCGTATACTCCACAACCTCGTTTGACTCGTTATACGTAGTCCTGACCAAATCGAGCACAGGCGACCCCTCGACAATTGCCAAAAGGTGGGCATCGGTGGGACGGGCTATGCTCGCATAGAACTCCTCTTCGGCCACGCGAATCTTTTGCTGAAAGTCCTGCTCAATCACATCGTAAAGCGGCTTACTCTCCAGCAGTGGTCGCTTTAGGGACAGAAATTGACGAACCGGCAGATAGCTGCGTTCGACCATCATGGGCATGTTGTCGGCAGAACGAAGGCGCTTGAGCTTAAAAATGCGATCACCGATATGCAATCCCATATGCTCGGCTAGATTCTTATCGGCCTCCATCTCGCAAAACTCGAGAATCGTGGTCTCGGGGTCGCGACCCATCGCGCGCATCTGTTCGGTAAAGCTGTAGGACTGCATAAGATTGGTTGCCTTTGCCGAACGGTCGGTCACAAAGGTACCGCGACCGTGCTGCCGAACCACCAGTCCTAAACGCTCCAGTTCCTGCAGAGCCAGGCGTACCGTGGTGCGCGAGAGACCATAGCGCTCCGAAAGTTCGCGCTCGGAAGGAATCATGTCACCGGCACGATATTCATGGTCAATCTTTTCGGTCAGAATATCGACCAGCTGATCGTACAGCGGTTGCTTACGCGCCCCGATCGCCATCCTATCCTCCCATTTTCTCAAACTCGGCTACTACCTTGGGTGGTTAACATTATCTGTCTGCCACATCCGAATCATCAAGAAAACAAAAGCCGCGCGCTCTTTCGAGCACGCGGCTTTTAACATACACATGGCTTAAGGGGTCGGGGTGTGAGCCGCGTAGGGACACACCCCTCAAGCTAGAGCCTTACCAGATGCTCGGCCAGAGACCAAGCGGGCCAGCGCCCAGGATGCCCAGGACGAAGAGCAGCAGAATGCCCTTGGTCGGGGTCCAGCTGTGCTTAGCGAACATGTAGTAAAGCAGCAGCGTAAGCATAAGCGGGACGAGCTTCGGGACGATGGTGTTGAGGGTGTCGGCAACAGAGAAGTTGACCGGATCCTCGGTAACGGTGCCGTAGGTCACGGACTCCATGCCGTTGCCCAGATCGGTGACGCCGCACTCGACAGCGTTGCCGTCGGCATCGGAAGCGGTGAGGGCGTTGCCGTCCTTATCGGTCATGGCGATGGTACCGGCCTCAGCGGTCTCGGTATCGATGCCCTCCATACCGGTGAAGTTCTCGGCATCCTTCTCGGAGACGATCACGGTAGTAGCGGAGAGGCCACGGGTGGTGCCGTTGGGAATCTGGAGGTTGATTTGGGTGCCACCCATGGTGACGACCAGGCAACCGACGACGAAGACGCCCATGATGGAAGCGGCGCGCGTGAAGGCCTGCATGTTGGCGGTCAGAGCGTCAATAGCGCTGGTGCCAAGCTTGTAGGACCAGTTCATGAGCCAGAAGCGCAGTGCGAACTGGACGGCGTTGAAGATCACCAGGAAGATGATCGGCGCAGCGGCGTTGCCGTTGATGGCCATGTTGGAGGTGATGCCAGCCGTGATAGGCACGAGCGTCAGCCAGAACAGGGCGTCACCGATACCACCGAGCGGGCCCATTGCGGCGACGCGGACGGCGCGAATCGTGGGGATGTCAACCTTGTTCTGCTCGAGCGAAAGCACGATGCCCATAACAAAGGTGACGAGGAACGGGTGAGTGTTGAAGAACTCCAGGTTGTGGCTCATGGAAGCCGCGAGGTCGTTCTTGTTGGTGTGGATCTTCTCCAGACCGGGGATGATGGAGTAGAGCCAGCCAGCGGCCTGCATACGCTCGTAGTTGAACGAGGCCTGCAGGAAGCAGGAGCGCCAAGCCATCTTGTTGAGGGTCTTCTGGTCGAGCTGCGGAGCAGGAGTGAGATCCTCGTAGTGCTCCGGGATCACATACTCATTAGATGCCATCTTCGAAGTCACCTCCGTCAGAAACAGCTGCACCCTTCAGCTCGGTCTGCTGCTGGAAGTCCCAGAAAGCGATGCCGAAGCCGATGAGAGCGAGGATGAGCAGGGCAGGAGTTGCCAGAGAATCGTTGGCAACGGTGATGATCGCGAGGCCAAAGCCCATGAGGAAGAAGCCCCACATGTCGCGGTTCATCATAACCTTGAGCAGGACGGCGAAGCCGACGAAGCGCATCATGCCGCCTGCAGCGGAGAGACCGGTCTGCAGCCAAGCCGGGATGGCGGAAGCGATGGTCTGACCGATGGTAGCGCCAGCGATGAAGAACAGGGTGACGACGATAGCGAAGATCAGGCCGAGCAGAGCCATGGCGAAGTAGTTCAGACGCTCGATACCCTTGGTGTCAGCGTTGTGAGCCATGTTGTCCGCGGAGGACATGAGCGGCGACATAAGCGTGAAGACCAGGGTAACGCCGAGCTGACCAAGCAGAGCGAACGGAATGGCAAGGCCGACTGCCGCGTTGGGCTCGAGGCCCGTGGCGATTGCGAGAATGGCTGCCATGATGCCGCCGATGACGGCGTTAGGCGGCTGAGCGCCTCCGATCGGCATGTTGCCGATCGTCATGAGCTGATAAGTACCACCCACGAGAAGACCGGTGTTGAGGTCGCCAAGGATAAGACCGATGACGGCGCCGGTGACGATGGGCTGATAGAGAGACTCGAGGAAGTTGAACTGGTCGATTGCCGCGACGAACGTGACGATGAAGACCAGAGCGACCTGGATGATCGAGTATTCCATCTTGCTCCTCCTTTCAAAATGCATGTACGCACTTTTGATATCACGTACAGAACGTCAGGGTTTCACTCCTGACAATGTGGATCACGAGGATTACGAGAAGAGCTTGCTCGTGTCCTCAACAGGCGTGCTCGGAACGCGCCTGATCTCCAGCTCCACCCCCAATTCCTGCAGCTCTTTAAACGCAGCGACATCCTCGTCGTTAACTGCGACGGAGGTGGCGACTTGGCGCTTTCCTTCCGACATGTGCATGTTGCCGATGTTTACCTTCTTTATAGGCACACCGCCCTTGACGAGCGTAAGCACGTCTTCCGGTGTTTCGGCCACGATGAAGATCTTCTGGCGCGGGCTCGCCTTGCCGATGACGTCGATGGTCTTCTGCAGAGAGAAGAAACGCGTAGCGACGCCGGCGGGAGCGGCCATCTTCATGAGGTTCTGGCGCATGGTATTGGTCGAAACGTCGTCGTTGGCGACGAGGATGAGGTTGGAGCCCAGAGTGGAGTTCCACTGGGTGGCAACCTGACCATGAATCAGTCGGTTATCGATGCGGGTAAGAAGAATGTTGGGTTCTGCCATGTTGATCAGCTTCCTTTCGCTATTTGCTGACGACAGTTACTTGATCTCCTGAATCGCGTAACGCGAAACATCTACGACGGCTCCGGATCGGACCTTGATCTGGACCTTCTCGCCTTCGATGCCCTTGACGGTTCCGTAGATACCGCCGGCGAAAAGAACCTCCTGACCCGGCTTGAGCTCGGTGTGCAGCTCCTTGAAGTACTTCTGCTTCTTCTTCATGTTGATTTGCGACCAGATGGTGTAAATCAAGCCCATGATGACAAGCAGGCCTAAAAGAGCGACCGAGGAGCTCAGGACGTTGGCTCCGAAATCGGCCATTAGATGCCGTCCTCGTCGCCGAAGATATCCTCTTCGTCGGAGCCGGCAACGGATGCGACCGTCTGGGCGGTGATGCCCGTCTGGCCAACGGTCACTGCCTGCTCGCCAAGCTCGGCGAGCGTGGCATTGCCGCGGAGGAACAGAAGCTCAATAACCATGGGGAGGTTAGTGCCGGTCAGAACCTCGACGTTGTCGACATCCTGGGCAATCATCATCGACTGGTTAAACGGGGTGCCGCCAAGCAGGTCGGTAAAGACGAGCACGCCATCGCACTCCTCGCGCATGGCGGTAATAGCGGCGCGGAGATCCTCACCGTAGGAAGCAGCCTGATCGCCCTCAAAAGGAACGACGGTAAAAGCGGGCTGGTCACCGGCAACCATAGCGATAGCGCTTGCGAGACCGGGTGCGAACTGTCCATGACCGGTAAGAATAAAGCCAACCATTCAAATTTCCCTTCCGAAGGTGTGTACGATCTGAGTCCGATGATTTTCGGAAGCCAGCGGGCGCTCGCCCTTAAAGCTTCTTGATAAGCATTCCTTGAAGACCAGTGGTCTATCAACTGGTAGTAACCACGTGACGTGTTGTTGTCACTATATCACCCCAGAAGAGGTCGCTTTCGTTGATTCATACAGTAAAACGTTTTTGCACCGCTCACGGTGATATTTCGACCGTTTACCGGTCGTTAACACATCTACCTGCGGTTTTGAAACCGTTTCGAAATGCTTTGGCAAAAGATCGGATCTTTTTCCGTGTCTAAACAACGCAGGGCGGCTAAAAATGGCGTGTAGAAAAATTGCAGGTCATTGTGAAGATATGTGAATTGGTCTTTTTGACTTAATACCAGTCTGAACCAGTTTTGAGATTATCGGCGAACGGTCGTTTTCGACCGTTCACCGGTTACTTGCAATCGTTTGCAGTTGTTTTCCCAGATGAATTAGGGAGACCCGATGAAGCACGTGCGTGATCATTCAATCTGCCCTTTCCGTCTCAATAGATAGCCCTCCAACGCAAAAAGCCCCCTAGAACGATTTCCGTTCTAGGGGGCTTCATCAGATATTTCGGCTTCGTACTCGAAGGCTCAGGTAATCTTTACGCAAACAGGCCGTAGATGCTGATATTGGCCTTGGCGTAGAGGCCGTTGGCGTACTCGGTCCACTTGGAGCTGGCGCTCGAAGCCTGCGAAGAGTACTGCTGGTAGGCGGTGTAATAGGCGGTCATGGCCTGCTTATAGGTAGCGCTATCGGCCGTAAAGGCATCGTCGGCAAAAGCCTTAGCGTAGGTGCTGTCCTTGTCCTTCCAGGTACCCTTCTTGCTATCCCACTCGTCACCGGCAAGGTTGATGATGTAGTCGGCGTAGTCCTTGCTCGCGGTGTCCTCGTTGCCGTCAGAAGGCTCGGTCGGAGCGATCGGCATGCTTGCGGAGCTATCGCCCACCTTCTTCTTGTAGAGCTTCTGCAGCGTTGCGGACTGGCGGACGATCTGCTTGGCCTGATCCTTGGACACGCCATACTGCGTGGCCATGGTCTTGTAGTCCGAAGTGCCGATAGAATCCTCGGCGTACTTCTTCATCTCCTTAGAAGAGACGGTGATGCCCTCGTCCTCGGCGGCGTCGAGCAGGATCTTGTTGCGCACGTAGGACAGGATAACGTCGGCAGAGGGAGCGGTGTAGTTGCCATCGCTATCCTTGACGGTATCAAGGCTGTACTGGCTCTCGATGGCCTCGCGCGCGGTGATGTCGCTCTTCTTGCCGTTGTAGCTGTAGCTTGCCACGGTCGAATCGAGCTGGTCCTCGGTGAGGGTCGCCGAGCCGACGCCCTTGCCGCCAAAACCACCGTTGCCGATAAAGAAGCCGACCACAGCAGCGATCACGATGGCGACCACAAAGGCGGCAATCATCGTCTTCTTGTGCTTGGATGCACTGTCGTCCACGTCGGAGTCATCGTCCTCGTCCTGCTCCTCAGGCATGAGGTTCTCGTCGGCGGCATCCGCGGCAATCTGAGCCTCCAGGCGGGCGTCCTCCTCGGCGGTCGTGCCGGCAGCAATGTGCTCGGCAGACGTACCGGCGACCAGATCGATCTTCTCGTCCTCGTCACCGTCGGGGCCTTCGCCGCGCTCGATGATCTGGATGCCGTCGATCTCGTCCTTCTCGTCCTTCTTTTGAATCAGACCCATATCAGTTACTCCTTGTTAAGAAACATAGTCCTCAATAGAATACGCCCGACAGAGCGCCGGGCGTATTCATTCTCAGGTTATCCGCAAACGTATAAGTACCGCTTAGGCGTTTGAAGCCGTATCCCCTTAGGCAAGATGCGCGATAACGGCATCGGCAAAGGCCTGCGTGCCCACGGCGCCCTCAATGGAGCCGGTCTGGGCACGACGCACGTCACCGGTAACCTGCTCGCCCTCGTCGAGCGTGGCAGATACGGCGGCGCGAATACGATTGGCAGCATCGTTCTCGCCCAGATGATCGAGCATCATGGCGGCAGACAGAATCTCGGCCGTGGGGTTAGCGATATCCTGGCCAGCGATATCGGGCGCGGAGCCATGCGTGGCCTCAAAGATGGCGCAGTCGGCTCCGATATTGGAGCCGGGGGCCATGCCAAGGCCGCCCACAAGACCGGCGCACAAGTCGCTGACGATATCGCCATACAAATTGGGCAGGACTAGAACATCGAAGTCGTTGGGGTTCTGAACCAGACCCATGCAGGTGGCGTCGACGATCTTGTCGTTGAACTCGATATCGGGATAGTTGGCAGCCACCTCGCGAGCCACGCGCAGGAACAGGCCGTCAGTCGCCTTCATGATGTTGGCCTTATGCACGGCCGTCACCTTTTTGCGACCGCAGCGGCGAGCATACTCAAAGGCGTACTCCACAATACGGCGGCTCTTGGCGATGGAGATGGGCTTGATCGAGATGGCGGAATCCGCGGCGAAGGTTTTCTGACCCGAGCGCTCGACAAGCTGTGAAAGCTCCTCGACCTCGGCAGCGCCTTCGTCGAACTCAATACCAGCGTAGAGGTCCTCGGTGTTCTCGCGCACGATAACCAGGTCGACATCGCGGAAGCGCGAGCCATCGCCCGGTTGCGACAGGCAGGGGCGCACGCAGGCGTACAGACCGAAGTACTTACGCAGGGCAACGTTGACGCTGCGGAACCCCGTACCGACCGGCGTGGTGATGGGGCCCTTGATGGCAACTTTGGTCTGGGCGACGGCATCGAGCACATGCTGGGGCAGCGGCGTGCCAAACTCGTCCATGACGCCGGCACCGGCCTCCTGGACGTTCCAATTGATCTGGACACCGGCGGCCTCGACCACGCGGCGCATGGCCTGCGTAATCTCGGGACCGATCCCGTCACCGGGAATCAGGACTACATCGTGCGCCATAATCTGTTACTCCTCGTCTTCGGCGTCGTCAGATTTTTTAACGCTAGCACGCTTCTTCTTTTTGGAGAGATCCAGGCCAAAACGTTTAACAAGCATTTCGCAAATCTCGCTCGAACGGGCCTTGAGATAGCTGCCCTTGCCGTTCTCGGCATCGAACTTAAGGCGCAGCGCAAGCTTCTCGGCGATCTCGGCATCGATCTCGCCTTTGCCAAACTCGTACAGGCAGCCGAGCATATCGCGATACTCGAGGTCACCGTGGTAGCACTGAATGGCCTCGTCCAGGATGGGCCAAGCCTCGCGCGAACGCTCGACGCTCGTGGCACCCCACACGCACAGCAGGCGGAAGGCGGCATAGCGCAGCGTGGAGGAAATCTCGTCAAACAGTGCGGTCTCGGCGCCCTCAAAGGCATCGCCCAGCTGGTCGGGGCAGGTGGTGGCGAGCGCCGCCAGGGCATCGAGGGCCTCCCAGCGAGTCTGAGCCTCGGGCCGGTCGAGCGCCTCGATCAGCGCGGGCACGCAGGGCACGACGCGCTGCGGATCGCGCTCGGCAAGCAGGTGCAGCACGCGGGCGGCAAACTGGCGGATACGGCGCGTGGGGCAGCCGAGCTCCTGGACCAAGCGGTCGACGGTGTTCTCGTTCTCCTCTGCCAGCTGAAGCTGTGCCAGCTCCTCGTCGGTGAGCTGTTCGTCTTTGTTTTCTGCCATAGTTACCTCTTCTTACTATTTCTTAGTATGCCTGCCAGCACCCTTGCTGTCATCGGTGACCGAGATGAGCTGTCGGTCAGCCGCGCCATTGCGACGCGCGCGGCGGCGCTCCTCGGCGTCTCCTGCGTCGGCGGCGGCGCGATGAGCCTGGTTGACGTTAAAGACCTCATCGTGCTTGCGCCACGGACCAACGGACTCGCCAAAGCTCATCTTAAGGCCGGCGATAAAGCCGCCAAGCCAGCCGATCGGCGCAAACTGCACCAGCGGGAACAGCGAGAACACCCAGGTCAGCAGGACGACTGCCGCCGCTCCTGCAAAGTTGGCAATCCAGTAGTCGCGCTTGGTGACGACGCGCTTTTCGCACGCCCACTGGCCGCACAAAAAGCCAATGTAGATCGCAAAGAGAAAGAGCACTAGTGCGAGCACCACGAACGTCCAGCTCATGGGCGCTACTCCTCGTGATGGTGGCCGCAGCAGCACTCGTGGCCGTCGTCATGGCCGTGGCCGCCGCAGCACTCGTGGTCCTCGCCATGGTGGTGGCCACAACCGCACTCGTGATCGTCGCCATGCTCGCCGCAACCACAGCCTTCCTCGTGAGCACCATGCTCCTCGGGACGATACTGCGACCAGTCCAGACCGGCGGCAATGGCGTCGGCCTCCTCCTTATAGAGGACATTGATGGCCTGGGTACCCAGCTTGGCACCGCCGATGGCGTCGAGCATGTCATAGAGCGTAAAGGCCACGTCGGCGCCGGGCAGCGCAAGCTCGCGGTCGTCGGCATAGGCGAGCGCCAAGCGCAGGTCCTTGATGAAGTGCTCCACCATAAAACCGGGCTTGTAGTCGCCGTCGAGCGCCTTGGGCGCCAAGCTCTCCATGGCACCGGACTTGCCGGTGCCGCCCAGGATCATCTGACGGGTCTTCTCCATATCAAGGCCGCTCAGCTCGGCAAACGCCAGCGCATCGGCCATGCCGACCATGCAGGCGCCCAGCGACACCTGGTTGGCGAGCTTGGCAGCCTGGCCCTTGCCGGCGCCATCGAAGCAGCAGATGGTTGCCGCAAAGGTGGAAAGGATATCGCGGACCGGGGCAATGTCGTTCTCGGTAGCGCCCACGATAGCCGTAAGCGTGCCGGCGATAGCACCCGACTCGCCGCCGGTGACGGGGCAGTCAAACGCCATGCGGCCGGAAACCTGGGCGGCCTCGGCAATGTCGCGCGCCAGCTCGGGCGAGCTCGTGGTGAGGTCGATTAGGACCGCACCGGGCTTAGTGCACGCGAGCAGACCGTCGCCCGCCAGGTAGAGCTCCTCGACCTCGGAGGGATAGCCCACCATGGTAAAGACGACGTCGGCGTTCGCCGCGGCATCTGCCGGCGTATCGGCCCAGACGGCACCGCGCTCAACAAGCGCTGCAGCCTTGGACTTGGTGCGGTTGTTGACCGTGACGGGATAGCCAGCGTCCAGAATGTGGCCGGCGATAGGGGCACCCATGATTCCGGTGCCGATAAATGCGACAGAGAGCTTGTTTGCCATGAAACCTTTCCTTTTGGCTTGGGTGTTATTACCAGGTTGAATACTCGTTGTCGGCGTTTGAGCTGTGAGTCGAGGGCGATTACGGACGCAGCGCTTGCCTACTGGCCGCGCACGCGGCGGGCGATGCGGTCGGAAAGCGACGCCTTGTCGGTGCGGTTCTTGCCCCAAAACGCGCAGGCCACCATGCCGGGGCCCACGTGCGAGCCGATGGTGGGGCCCACGGAGCTGCGAATGATCGTAACGTCGGCGCAGCCCTCCTCCTTGCGGATGGCGGCTTCGAGCCAGTCACCGTCCTTTTCGGCATCGGCCGTCATGATGGCGATGGGCATGGTGCGATCGGGCACGTAGTTCTCGCGGAACGACTTGAGGATGGACTTGAGCGCCTTCTTGCGGCCGCGGTTGACGCCGATCAGCGACAGCGAGCCGGCAAGGTCGTAGGAGAGCTCGGGCTTGACGTCGAGCTTTGCCGTGAGCTGCGCCGCCGCGGGCGGAATGCGGCCGCCGGCAGCCAGCGCATCGAAGCTCTCGAGCGTAAAGTAGCCGTGCACGTAGGTCTTGGCCTCGTTTGCCCAATCGACCAGCTGCTTGGCAGTCAGTCCCGCCGAACGCTGGCGCACGGCCTCGAGCGCCAAAAGCGCACCGGTCGCGCAGGGCAGAGCGTTGTCGACCACGTAGAGCTCAAAGTTGGGATACTCGGCGCGCACGGCATCTGCCGCCTGGCACGCGGAGTTGTAGCTCGACGACAGCGCCGAGGTAAAGCACAGGTAAACCGTGGGCGTGCCCTCTTTGGCGCACTCGGTAAAGAACTCGATATAGCGACCGAGCGACACAGCCGAGGTGGACACGCGGGCACCGGCGCGCATGCGGTCGTAGAACTCCTTAGGGCTCATGCTCGACCAGATGTCGTCCGTGCGCTCCTCGCCATCGATAATGAAAGGGAAGCCCAAGATATCGACATCGAGGTTCGCGGCGACCTCGGGGTTAAAGTCGCAGCAGGTATCGACGACGATACGGCAACGGTCCGAATGACCGGCGGATGCGGCCTTGTCCATCAAAGCGACTCCTTACGTAAAAAAGGCGGCCACCCGCATGGGATGGCCGCCAACCGTTAACTCATGCAAGTTAACGTATTTTACTCGTCAAGTGTTTCGATGCGGGGCTTGATGATGCCATATCCACCATTCTTACGGTGATACACCACATTGATGAGGCCAGTCGTCGCGTTCTCGAACACGTAGAAGTCGTGGCCGAGCAGATCGGTCTGCACCAGCGCCTGCTCCTCAGTCATCGGGGTGACATCGATGACCTTCTCGCGGACGAGCAGGTCGTCGTCCTCCTCGGGCAGCAGCAGGTCGGCCAGATCCTCGACGCGCTCGACCGGTGCGACATCCGCGGCGCTGGCGCCGCCCTGGCGGTTGTCCACAACCTTGGTCTTGAACTTGCGCAGCTGGCGGGTGACCTTATCGGCGGAGAGATCGATGGCGGCATACATATCTGCGCCGTGCTCGGCGACGCGAATCACAGAGCCGCGGGCACGAACCGTGACCTCGACGATTGCCGGGTTGGGGTTCGAGGGGTTCTTCTCATAACGAAGCACGACGTCGACTGTCATGGGCTCGATATCGAAAACCTTGAGCGCCTCGCCGATCTTCTCGTCCACATGCGCACGCAGAGCATCGGTTACCGTCGTCTTGCGTCCAGAAACCTTGATATCCATACGTGGCTCCAATCTGCCTCGGGGACTTACTGTACTGGCTATGTACCCATTGCCGTGCATTTAATCACCCGAATTCCCAAAGGCCCGAATAACGACTGCTTGATACCGCATACCGAAGTCTCGCACTTTTCCGCGGCAAAGTGCGCTATATGAGGGCGTCGGCGGAGTTGGTTTTTCTCCTGGAAATTGCCCTTGAGCTGCTGGTTTTATCAAAATTGAAAAGCCGGGCTCCCCTATGGGGGAGACCCGGCCATGCGTGTTGAAACCGTGAAGAAGCGCCTTGTTCAATGTATGGCAGGCGCCACCCCTACCAATAACTAGCTATTGAGCTTGTTGATGTCATCGTCGGTGATGGCGCCCTCCTGACTAGACGACGGGCTGTCGCCGTTGTTATCGGAGGTGTCGCCATCGGAGGACTCGGTCTCGTTGGACGTAGATTCGGATGCCTGCACATTGGCCCCCGAAACAGTCTTGGCGGTAAGGTCATAGGGCATTTGGCCGTACCAGACGCAGTGGACCGCCTCGAGCGTGCCGTCGACCGTGATGTCGTCGAGGGCATCGCCCACGGCACGGCACAGCTCATCGTTAGAGCTAAGGCCTGCGACGCCAAGCGTGGAGGGCGTCTCGAGCGTGCCGACACAGGAGATCTGGCTCATCAGGCGCGCGAGGTAACCACCGGCCGTGGAATCACAGACCACGTAATCGACCTCGCCCGACTCGAGTGCCTCGAAGCACTCGTTGATGTTGGAGAAGGTCTTTTGGTTGGCCGTGATGCCCTGCTTGGCGAGCGCTTCCTGCGAGGCCGAGAAGGTCTGAACGCCCAGGGTAGCGGTGTTAAGCATTTCGGTGGAAACGCTCAACGACTCGCCGTCACTGCTCTTGCCGAATACGGCGGGGGCGTCGTACAGACAGGTGCCAAGCGAGCTGATATCGCCGTCCGTAGAGCTGACGTCGCCAATGAAGATATCGGCCTTTTTATCGCTGAGCGCGGAATCGGCCGAGGACGCATCGACAAAGGCGACCTTGAGACCCATGCGGCATGCGAGGGCACGAGCGGCATCGACCGCATAGCCCGTGAGGTTTCCGTCGGCATCCTGCATGGCTTGCGGGGCATCGGAAGTATCGAGGGCGACCGTCAGGGTTCCCGGCGTGACCAGGGCATCGTCTGATACCGTGGGGGTAACGGTCTCGCGCTCGATCTGGTCGATCGTGGGCGTCGTGAACGTGGACAGTGGATTGAACGCGCACCCACTCAGGCCCAAAACGGCAATGACCGCCGCGGTCCCAGCACCCAACCGAGTCGCATGCATCAAGCTGCCCCTCACCATGTCCGCTACCCTGCCTTCTGTGTCGTATACGATCCGTGCCCTGCACGGAATATCGGGTTGTTCCCACCAGCTGACCTGGTATTTGACCCCACACTTGCGCACCGGGGCGTTTGCTCGGGAGGCCGCAGCCACCTTCACGACTGGCCCGCTCGCCCGCGAGGCGGTATTGCCCCAAAGAAAGTAGAACGGACGGTGCGGCTTACATCTAGGACGCGCCATGATCGCGCCGCGCGCACGCGGTCGCTTACGTGGATCCCTTTGACCGCGTCTGTCTTGGACTTGGATGGGCGCATTGCCCTTCCGCAACCACAGCCTGGCGGGAACGTAGCGCATTATAGCTAAGTTCAAGCTAAAGTTTAAGGTTAGGTCGTCATTCGCACCGCGAGTACAGATTTCGCAGGTCGAGGCGGGCAGCACACGACGCTCTTCATCGGGATGGAAGTCCCTCCAACTGATGTGGCCCAAATGCCTGCGCTCGGCGCGCATCATGCGTAGCGCCGAGGCGCCGGTCAGCATTACAGAGGCTGCCAGTTGCTCGCCTGTCGGCTCGACGCGCCGTGCAATCTTCACTGCCACAAAACCACCCCTACCAAACGCGTGCGATAGCGAGGCCATCGACGGCTTTGGCGCCGGCGCGCTTAAGCTCCGCCGAGGCCGCTGCCATTGTTGCGCCCGTGGTAATGACATCGTCGATGAGCAGCAGACGGCAGCCACGTACATCCTCGACCGTCTCGTACATGTCCCGGGCATGTTCCCGGCGCTCGGCGCGACCGAGTTCGCGCTGGTCGCCATGACCGTATTTGACCAAGGCGTCCACCAATGGCACGCCCGAAAGATCGCAAAACGAGCGCGCGATTGCTTCCATGTGATCAAATCCACGCCGCCGATACGCCGCCGCAGTCGCGGGCACAAATACCACCGCGTCGGCACCGGACAGCACGCCGCCGTAACGGTCGGGGGCTGCTACCTGGGCATGCAAGGCGGTGTCGTAGAGCAGCTCTGCCAGATACGGTGCCAGACGGCGCTCGCCCGCATCCTTGTATGCCTTGATGATGCGCGGCAACGGATGTGCATAGACAGCGCACGCCAGGCAGCGATCGAGGGCCTTAGCCACCGCCGAAGACGCACCCTCGACCGAGCACTCGGTACACAGCAGGTCTCCAAACGGAGCGCCGCACCTCGTGCAGCTGTGGCGCGGATCGACAAGCGTGAGCGACGCCAGGCACTCCTGACAAATAAGCGCACCGGCACGCTCGCAACCGGCGCATCGCGTGGGCGAAAGAACCTCGAGTGCCTCATGCGCCGCGCGCTCGGCAAACGGTAGCATTTCATCCGCAAACGGCGAGATGCCGGCACTCCGTAAGCGGCTCAAACCATTCAGATAGTTATTTATGACAAAACCCTCCCTACGCTTGGGCGAAGGGAGGGTTGTCGATTCAGTGCCATGATACCCCGTTGCATTTGGGGTCAGACAAGTCGAATCCGCTTGCGGGCGCTATTCGCCGGCAGGCGGTTGCGGTGCGGACGAGGTGTGGGTCGAGCCTTCGCCACCATCCTGGCGCGGCTTGCGGGAACGGCGACGGCGGCGGCGCTTCTGACTCTGGTCGGCCGAACCCTCGCCACTGCGATCCTCACGCGGTTCGCGCTCGTCGCGAGCACCGCCGCGCGAAGCCTTGGCGGCAGCTCCTCCGCCATCGCCGGGGCGACGGCGCGTGACCTTGACTTCACCATCCGAAACCTGATCGGCCACAGAAGGAACCGAGGGTTTCTGCTGCGTGCCCGAGGAATGGCGACGGCGCGGACGCGGCGCGCGCTCCTCCTCGCCACGTGGCCTGCCAGCCTTGTCGGCAGGCGCGTCGGAGGCCGAGGCGCCCTTGGGAGCGGCACCGGCCTCGCGAGCGGCTGCGGCGCGGAAGGCGTCCTCGCGCTCCTCGCTCGACAGGTGGCGGCGACGACGGCGCGTGGGGTTCATGCCGCCGCCGCGGTTTTGCTGCTGGGGCTGCTGAGCCTCGCGCTCGCGAGAGGCGTTCTTGCCCGCGGTCTCGCCGTTGTCGACGGACGCCGCGCGCTTGCGGCGACGACGGCCGCCGGCCGCCTCCTCGGCCTCGGAAGCCTCGGCCTTGCCGCGGCCCTTTCCGCGGCCACGACCCTCGCCCTGGCCCTGACCGGCACAAGCATCGGATTCGGCATCGCGACGACGGCGCTTGGGCATCGACGTGCCGGCCAGACGGTCGGCACTCGACAGGCCATCGCCCACGTCGACGCCGTTCTCGCGATCGAGCTCCATGAGCGCCAGGCGCATCTCGGGCGACTCGATGCGCTCGAGCACATCGCGCGTCACGCAGTCGGGGCGGCAGCTGCAGCCCTGCTCGGCGGCCTTCTTTTTGCAGCCCTCCGAGCACGTCATATCGGCCAGGTTGACCTTAAAGACTTTACCGTTCTCCAGGCGCAGCACCAGCTGCTCACGCGGCGTGTCATATTCCTGGATACGCGCCTTGCCGAGCGGCGTATCGATGAGCGTCTTCTTTTTGGGCGCGCGGCTCTTAAAGTCCTTGTACGCCTCGAACTCATAGCGCAGGCAGCACATCAGGCGGCCGCACACGCCGCTGATCTTAGACGAATTGAGCGGCAGGTCCTGCTCTTTTGCCATGCGAATCGAGACGGGCTCAAACTGTCCGCCAAAGCGCGTGCAGCAGAGCTCCTGTCCGCATTGGGCATAGCCGCCCACCAAGCGAGTCTCGTCACGCACGCCAATCTGGCGCATGTCAACGCGAATGTGCAGCGTCGAGGACAGGTCCTTGACGAGCTGACGAAAATCGACGCGCTCCTCGGCCGCAAAGTAGAACACGGCTTTCTCGCCGCCAAACAGGTATTCGACACCCACCGGCTTCATCTCGAGGTCGAGATCTTTGACCAGACGGCGGAAATCGACCATGGCCTCATCGCCCTGGATGGCCAGGTCGTCGGCAAGCTGCAGGTCGATATCGCTCGCCACACGCAGCACGGGCTTGAGCGGCTGACCGATCTCGTCTTGCGGCACCTCGAAGGGATCGGCCGTGACCAGGCCGATCTCGGTTCCGCGCTCGGTGGAGCAAATGGCATAATCGGCCTCGAGGATATCCAGATCCTGCGGGTCAAACCACAGGTCGCGCGAGGCGTAGGTAAACTTAACGGGTACGACTAACGGCATTTCAGTGCCTTCCTGATATCGAACAGCATGACCTCGATGGCCAGCTGGGGAGTAACGTTTCTGGCAATGTTGCGCTCGGCGGTCGCGACCGCCTCGAGCGCCCGGGTGGCACCCGCAACATTCGTCGCGGCGGCAAGCCGCCCGATCGTGTCGCGCACATCCTCGTTCACAATGTCTGCCGCCTCATCCTGAAGCGTCAGCAGCACGTCGCGCATGAGCGTCCGCGCGCTCGCCAGCGCTTCCATGATACCCGAACGCTCGCGCGCGTTGAGTTCGCGCTTGTTGCGGTCCTCAAGCTGCTTCAATGCTCCACGCGACAGATAATCGGCGTTTTGCTCGAGCACCTTTTCCTGCGTGGACTTGACCTCGGCGAGCGGAGCCTTAACGGCGACGATGAGCGACTTGGCGCGGCTGAGTACATCGGCCTCGTCGGCGGCGATGAGCGAATCGATGGCGCGGATCATCTGGCGGCGAGCATCCTGACGCTCGGCGCTCTTAAGGAACTCGATGCCGCGCGTGGGGCTCCCCGCCACGGCGACCGCCATGCGACAGCGTGCGAGATCCTGGCCCGTCGCGCGGCTCACGGCCTTCGTGGCCACGGCGGGCGACACCAGCCGAAACGGCACGCACTGGCAGCGGCTCACGATGGTGGGCAACATCACGTCTGCCGAGGTGCCCAGCAAGATAAACATAACGCCCTCGGGCGGCTCCTCGAGCGTCTTGAGCAGTGCGTTGGCGGTGTTGGCGCGCAGCTGCTCGGCACGGTCGATGATGTAGACCTTGGCCTTGGCACGGATGGGCGCCAGCGGCACGTCGTCGAGCAGCTCGCGGGTCTGGGCGATGAGGTAGCCCGTGGCGCTCTCGGGCGTGTAATAGTGCACGTCGGGGTGCGTATGGCGGGCGACACGCACACAGCTATCGCATGAGCCGCAGCCGTCCTGCTCGCACAGGAAGGCTTGGGCGAGCGCCCAGGCGGCATCGAGCTTGCCGGCACCGGGAGCGCCCAAAAACAGGTAGGCGTGCGATGCGCGGCCGCTGGCGACGGCGTTGGTCAAAAAATCGCGTACGCGCTCTTGGGTGTCGAGCTTGGCCAGCAGGCTTGCCTGAGCGGGGGCCATGTTACTCGGCCTCCTGGGCAAGCGTGGCGGTGACGGCGTCCTGGGAAATGTCGAGACCGTACGCGCGAACCTGCTCGACCGTCTGCGCGAAGACGTCCTCGATGGAAGCGGTGGCGTCGATGAGCTTCACGCGATCTGGCTCCTCGGCGGCAATGGCACTAAATCCCTGGTAAACGCGCTCCTGGAACGCCATGCCCTTGGCCTCCATGCGGTCGACCGCACCACGGGCGGACATGCGCAGCGCCGCCTGCTCGGGCGTGATGTGATAGACGAGCGTGAGCGCCGGGTGCGTCCCCGCGACAGCAAGGTTGTTGGCGTCGCGTACCATCTGGCGATCGAGACCGTCGGCAAACGCCTGGTAGCAGGTCGTGGAATCATAGAAGCGGTCACACAGGACCACCTTGCCGGCCGCAAGGGCGGGAGCTATGACCTCGTGCACCAGCTGGGCGCGTGCGGCCTCGTAGAGCAGCAGCTCGCAGGTATCCCCCATCGCCGTATTGGCGGGGTCGAGCAGCAGGGCACGGATCTTTTCACTAATGGCGGTACCACCCGGCTCACGCAGGGTCACGACCTGGTAGCCAGCGAGCTCGAGCGCACGGGCCAGCAGGCGCGCCTGCGTGGACTTACCGGCACCATCGACGCCCTCGAGCGTGATAAAGCTATGTTGAGCGGGCTCAAAAGCCATGGGCGCAGCCCCTTCCTACAAGGCGCGTAAATGCAGATATATCAACCAAATCATGATACCCCAGGGGCAGGCGCACCCCAAATCCAACCTAGTCATTGGGGACGTTCTTAATTGACTGGTCGTTTAAGAACGTCCCCAATGACTAAAGGTGCCTTTCCAAAGTTGCGGTGAAATAGGGACTGACTGAAGCTCTAAGACCGCCAAACAGTCCCTATTTCACCGCAACTTATGATGGGGAATTTTGGATGCTTGGTATAATCGTCGTATGGCATTGAAATGTGGCGAAAGGAGTGGCAATGTCTCGGTATTGCGCCTCGTGCGGCAAGCTTCTTGCAGATAATGCCAAGTTCTGCACCTCGTGCGGTGCACCCGTTGAGCAAACAGCCGCGAGCGATAGCCAGCCCGCTTTTGAGCAGACCGGGCCCCTTGATACGCCGCAAGCCAAGGCGGACGATCCCCTCGCTTATCGCCCCGACCCCGCCGCAAGCCCCGCGGCCGTCGAGACCACGCAGTGCATACCCGTCGCGAGCGGCTCGTCCCAACAGCAGCCGGCTCCCGCATACGCGCCTGCTTCGCCACAGACCCCCGCTCCCAAAAAGAGCGGCACCGGGGCGCTTGTCGCCGTTATCGTTGCGCTGGTGGCAATCATCATCGCCCTGGTCATCTTCTTTGTGATCAAACCGTTCGACAACTCCGCCACGCAGACGACTGCCGAGGTTACCAAGCTGCACCACGATGTTGACGATGATGACCTCAAGCCTCTCGGCGACCCCAATAGCCTTTACGACGATGACGATGACGACGAGGACGAGGCTGGCGGCGAAGCAACCCTCTCCGAGCAGAACCTCTACCGTCGCCTGAGCGAATACTACGACCTGCTCGAGGACCTCGATAGCCAGGTCCGCGCCTGCGCGCAGGCCTTCAATGGTAGCTATCTGGAAGAAGATCGCACCACCCGTCAAAATCTCGCCGACGTCGCCGAGCGCACGGAGGAGACCATCGAGCATTATTACGATATCGTCGAGGACCTGAACGTCCCCATGAGCTCCAAGAACTACAACTCCTGGAAAGACATCATTGCCCTGTATGACGACCTTGATCACCGCATCGACGCGATCTGCGATGCCTGGGAGATTAGCCTAAAGTACGCAAAGCCCTCGGACCATAAGGACGAAATCGTGGCGCCGCTGGCACGCGACAACGAGCCGGGAACCAGCAGCAACAAGTATCGCTTGGACTTTGAGGACCGCTATCCCAGCGCCAAACCCGTCGAGGTGAACTAGCGTTTTGTCGTTCCCGAGCTGGCAGTTAGGGACGTTCCTAAACTGCCGGTAGAAAAGGAACGTCCCTAACTGCCGAACAAAAAACGGGCGAGGATCATGAACTGCCTCCCATTTCTTGGACACGAGAAATGGGAGGCTTTTTATGCGTGTCGACTTGAGAGTGAAACACGACATCGAGGCCAGGAAGGCGGCGATCGGGCTCTTCGAGCGAGGCCACGGCTCCGAGTCGGCGGCGAAGGCGCTGTCGGTCCCGCGCGACACCGTGAGACAATGGCTCTACGTATACCG